>NZ_JBFPKI010000039.1:0-10795 GCF_040948675.1 Paraburkholderia sp. BR14312 | reverse complement strand
TCGGGAGCGCAGCGACCACGATTGCAGGAATCGAGTTGACGCATTGTATTCGCAAGGGGCAGTTCGATCTCGCGAAGCTCGGCCTCAAGGAGGCCGCTGCGCCCGCCGTATGGAATGCGGTTCTGTTTGATCAATAAGCCGTCCTACCTATATGAGCTTTCTCAACCCGTCTACCTATTTGCACCAGAACCGCTTGCGATAATGAAGCGCTCAAAAAATATCGGCGCGTAACCGTCGAGCGAGATCGCTTCGCCGCCGGACACAATGCGCTCGGACGCGAGTACCTCAAATACGCGAACCGAGAATACATACCGACAGATTCGTTACTACGATTAAACACTCGGCCAGCAGAGTTGGCCCAGCGCGAGTTCGAAGCGGCCATTCGATACGATCCCCGCTACGCCGAGGCATATGACAGTCTAGGCGAAGCACTGGAATTGCAGGGAAAACATACGAAAGCGCTGGATGAGTTGCGCGCGGCAATCGCGCTAGACGGCGAGTATACAAGCAAAGCCTACAAACAGGTCGCGAAGATTGAGGCCGAACTCAGAGAACCGGAAAGGGCTGCAAACGCTATGATAGAAGCCATGATCAGCGAAAAGCGCTATCCCCAATGCCGTGGTGATCTGGAATCGGCAGACGCTACCGTCTGGCGTAGCTGCGTCGCTGATCTGTCTACGGATGAGCTACCGAAAGTCGGGCGGCACACGGCAGATTGGCCAACTACGCACTTTGAAGCCGCGGATTGCAGGAAGTGCGCAATTGAGAACTGGCCGTGAGTCGGTAAGCTAGCCGAATTAGCGGACAGGTTAGCGCTGCTGTGGACGCCGCTAGCGGAAATTGCGAGCGACAACAGCAGCAGTGGTGGCAGACCGACTCCGTCAGCACGCCGTTCTGGACGCTTTGGCGGGCGGCATTCGTGCCGCCGATCGAGATCGCCCAGGCGCCGGCAAGCCTGCTCGAGCGCTTTGCTGACACGTTACAGCCTGAACCCTTGCTCTGCCTGCTGCGATGGCTCTCACCGCTCACTGGCAGCCGCCCATGAGCACCGTGCGTGAGGGACGGTAGCCGCCCGCGGAACTTCTCGCGCGCTCCCTCCGAACGGCGCTTGTAGTCTCGCCTCTTCCCTGAATCGCGGCGCGGTACACCGCATCTTTGGAGAACGTATGACTGAACTTCACGATTCATCCGTGCGGGATCGTTGGGCGCGCCTGCGCTTTGCGATCGTCGGCCCCTTGCTTGCAGCACCGCCCGAGTCAGGGCAAATGCGCGAACTCGTCACCGCGCTGGCCGCCAGACGCTGGCGTCATCCCGTCACTGGCGACGATATTCAGTTCGGCCGATCGACCATCGAGCGATGGTTCTTCAGGCCCGCAAGGCGCCACACTATCCGGTGGCGAGGTTGCGCAACCGCAAGCGCCCCAGCGGCGCTGGCGCAAGCCTGTCGCCGCAGACGGTACAGGCGATCCGCACGCAGTACCGCGACCATCCCGGCTGGACCTGCCAGTTGCACTTCACAACCTCAAGGTCACGCTCGGGGCTGCGAACCTGCCGTCGTACACCACCATGCGCCGTTACATGCGGGCGCAGGGCCTGTTCCGGGAACGCCAGCCCCGGCACACGAGCGCCGGCGCGATACTCGCGCGCGATCGTCTCGAGAAGCTCGAGGTCCGCAGCTTCGAGGTCGAACACGTCAACGCGCCCATACATGCATGAAGTGAATCTTCAGCATCGTCGCAACCGGAAACGGCGGCCTTCCAGGCTTACCCTTCGGATGGTGCGCGATCAACGCAATCAACCTCGACCATGGCACAACGCGCCTCATCTCATCGAGAAACTCCCGCTTGCGCGTGCGTTTCCTTGAAAGATCCAGGCCAAGACCGAGCTGTCTCATCGAGGAACTCCTTCAATTCGCGTTCTTCCAGGATAGGACAATCAGACTTCAACGCGAGGACTTTTGCAGACTGTCCCTGGCTCTTCAGAACGTCGGACTGAGCCTCAGCTCCGAGCCTTTGGTCTTTCTGCTTTCGAGCAGCGCTTTGTCCGGAAGCCGACATAACCAACATCCGTCGTCACAATTGGAAGAAATGCGTCACGCTACCTGCTGGTAACCAGGCTCCATTGGCCGAGTCATACTGGCATGCAGCAGCCGTGTTCAGGGGCGGCTGCGCTGGGAGTTCCTTGTTGATCGATGCGCATATCGTCGGGTTGGCCCAGCTATTGCATATTCTCGTCGTCGACCAACTGGAGTAGATTGAAGTGACGAGCAAGCAGCAAAGCAGACCATACGAATTGCAGGCAAAGCCTCTGGGAACGATAGTCGATGACTGCGTTGTCACCGCGGTGACAGCGGCGTTTTTCTTCCGAGGCCAAGCACGGTTGCGCAGTCTGCGCCAGCATCGGGCGCGGCGATGACGTCGTCGTCCTCCGGCTACGATCGGCCGCCGAAGCCGATCCTCGACGTGATGCTAGCGCCATCGCTCCCCGTGCCCTTCCTTAGCGCTGCTGGCACCCGAATGCTGCTTGTATCGTGGCAGAGGTATTCTTCCATCGCACGGTTGGCAAAGCCATTCCTGCGCCTCGCGGGCGGGCGTGTGGAGCCCGGCAACCACAGCCGTAGCGACAACGCCGGCGGCAACGGCATCCGGGGCTGCGCGACGGGCTTCGCACTCGTGCAGGTGCCAGGCGGTGCAACGCACCCCGTGGCGCTGCCGGAAAAGGCTTGCGCGGGATACCCGCGGTGGAGCGCCGATGGCATGCATTTCGCGTTCGAAAACGTGACGGCGAGTTCTGTCGAAGTGTGGATAGGTGACGGCGACACTGGCGAAGTGCGTCAGGTGCCGGGCGTGCGACTGAACGCGATGCTAGGGAGTGAGTTCCAGTGGATGCCGGATCAGCACACGCTGCTGGTAAAGCTCGTTCCCGCGCACCTTGGCCCGCCGCCTGCCGCGCCGGAAGGGCCGGTCATCCAGGAATCGGACGGCAGGTCGGGCGAGAGCAGTACCTACGAGGCACGCGATACGCTCAAGGACGCACACGACGTTGCGCTCTTCGACCACTACGCCACATCCCAACTCGGAGTGGTCCGCATTCGCGATATGAGCGTTGCGCCGGTTGGCGCGCTCGGCCCCTACATGGGATCCGTCCAGCACCGGATGGACGGCATGTGCTAGTGTCGACTATACAGAAGCCGTACTCGTACCTTACGACTGTGGCGCGCTTCCCACGCGACCTTGCCGTGTGGGACATTTCAGATCCCTCAGATGTCGTTGCGCATAAAATCACATCGCGTCCTCTGAGGGAGCGCGAAAGATGGACAGCGCAGTCGGATCTGGCACTGCTGACCGAATACGACATCAATCGTGAATGGTGGAGCGCCCATCTCATCAACTTCGACGCGCGCGATCCCGCGCCGCGTGTACTGTGGGACATGTCGTCCCGCGAAAAATATGCAGCTCCCGGAAGACCGGTAATGCGTGTGATGCCGAATGGCTTTCCAGTTATCCGTCAGGATGACGATTCAATTTTCCTCGCGGGTACCGGCGCGTCGCCCGATGGCGACCGGCCGTTTCTCGACCGTGCGCCGCTCAAGACCCAGCGACTGTTTCGCAGCGACAAGTCGAGTCTGGAGTCCTTCTTCGCGTTCACGGGAGACGACAGCCGCTCGTTTCTCGCGTGGCATCAGTCGCCGACCGATCCGCCCATCGTTTGCGTGCGCACACTCGATGCCGCGGTCGCCGCGCCGGCACGCGAGGCAACGTGGACGTCGTCGAGGGCGGCGATCACACAGATAGACGCAACGCCCGCTGTCCGGCAGATCAGAAAGCGTCTGGTGAAATACAAGCGGGCGGATGGCGTAGAGCTGTCTTTTACGCTCTATCCGCCGCGTGGCTACCAGGAAGGCACGCGCGTACCGGCTATCCTGTATGCGCATCCTCATGACTATGCCGACGAATCGAAGGCCGGCCAGACCAGCGCCTCGCAGGAGACCTTCACGCAGCTCACAGTGCACTGCCTGCTGCTGCTGGCCGGCTACGCGATTATCGACAACGCATCATCCCGATCATTGGCGACCAAAGCGCGCGTACGATACCTACATGGAGCAGCTCGTCGCCGACGCACAGGCCGCGGTGGACGAGGCGGTTCGGCTCGGCGTGGCGGACCCGGACCGGATTGGGGTGACCGGGCACAGCCACGGCGCACTGATGACCGCGAACCTACTGGTGCATTCAAACCTGTTTCGTGCGGGCGTCGCTACGAGCGGCGCGTACAACAAGACGCTCACTCCATGCGGGTTTCAGAATGAGCGGCGCACGGTCTGGCAAGCGCAAGACATCTACCTCAAGACGTCGCCGTTCTTCTATGCAGACAGATTGAAGACTCCCTTGCTGATCGTGCACGGCGCCGACGACGCGAACCCCGGCACGACGCCGCAACAAGCCAGCCTCCTTTACGAGGCGATCCGCAGTAACGGTGGTATTACCCGACTGGTGGTCCTGCCACATGAGCCACACTGATACAGCGCGCGCGAATCGAACGAACAGCTGGTCTACGAAATGTTGCGGTGGTTCGACCGCTACCTGAAGAGTGCGCCACCCGGCAAGGCCGCGCATTGTCGCGTTGCTGCCTGAGTCGTGTAGGCAAACCGGTCTTGCATTGCGGCTAGCACACGCCCGCCGACGACCAACCTGCTAGCAGACTCTGCGGCGCATACGCCACGATGGATAGTGGATTGGCTACGTTCGTGAGGCGCTCTTACGTATGCAAAATTTAAAATCGGTCGGTTTTGAATTATTCGCCGGATATCCTCCCCAGGAATCTAGTCTATGAAGAAAAGAATTTTGGCATTTACCATCGCTCTTGGCGCATCGTGGTACGCGTCGTCTCAAACGTTCGAACGCTGCCCAGTCCGCTCTGAGATTAGTAAGGACGGAATTTTCTATACAGCTAAAGCATTCCCCAACGAGGCTGAGGGAATGTGGTTGGGCGTTGCGCCGGACGATGCGGGTAGCATCGCGAGATTTTTCTTTGCTACCTTCTATCCCGCGAAGGATAGTGATAGTGGGTCCGCAGCGGTAGTAAACTGCGCGTTCGTTCTTACGAACGGCCGCATTGCAATTCTTCAATTCAAACCAACACCTCCCCCACCGAATTTAGGGGTGAATCCAAGCATGTGGCTTCGGAAACATGATCTTTACGGTCAAAGCTACTTTGAATGCACCGCGGTGGCCGGCTCGGGTTGTAGCTTCTATCTTGTTCGACGGTTCCATCCCGTAAAACCAAATCCCGTAGAACCTTTTGGCAGCGGTGAAGTTGGTCATGTAATTCCAGACACAGCGTCACACTAGGGAAGCGCTGATTAATGGGGCAGCCCGCGAGATTTTCGGCAGCGCTAGTTCGCATTTTTCGAATGACGAAGTGAAACCACGCTAATTTCGGTGAATTTGGCACGAAAACGGGTTTCACTTCTCTCATTTTTCACACACAAGACGGATTGCTGCCATGAACCGAGCGCAACAGATTTTGCGCGATCACCAAGTTCGCCAAGCCGAACAGGCTGTGTTCTTGGCCAATCCCTTGTAGCGCACCTTGCGATGACGGAACAGGTTCTTGATGATATGAAACGGATACTCGACCCGAGCGCGGATTTGCGCCTTGGTTTTCTCAAGCGCGATCACCAGATTCTTCAGCGGCCCCCCCTGCATCGCCTTGATCTTTCCGCGCTTGGCCGCCACGTGCCACTTCGTTACGCATCTGCGAATACGTCCGTCAAGAAGTAACGCTTGCCGGGCGCGAAATTGTGCGTTCTGCTGCGCGTAGAGGGTTGATGTCTGGAATGCGTGGCGAGTGTTCTGTCGTGAATTGTGACTGGCTAGAAGGGGAAAGACATGTTGATTGACAGAAAGACACTTCGTCCGCTTTCAAGCGGCGCGCGGGATGCGAAGGCCACATCGCCCGAACTGGTTGGCAAGTGGGAGAATGAACTGGGCTCGATCATGACGATCGTTCAGTTTGACGGCGAGAATTTCAGTGGCACGTACGAGAGCGCCGTGAGCAGCGACGGGCAGTATGCTACAGGACCACTCTCCGGCACAGTAGCCGGAGACGCGATCGCATCCACGGTGAAGTGCGATACCGCGTACGCCTCGGTGACGGGCTGGAGCGGCCTGCTGCTTGGCAACGGGAACCAGGTCTGGATGTACACGCTCTGGAACCTGTCGAGCACGCCAGAGAAAGAAGACGACTTCTGGCAGTCCATCCAGGCTGGCGCTGATCTGTTTGTGCAGACCTGAGGGCAATCCGTCCAGGATAGTCGTGGTTCTGTTCACATCCGCGGACAGGGTGCACCGGGTGCTCGTTACTGAATGGATCTCCTGCATGCGTCGGACAGCGAGCGTTTGACAACACACCGTGCCGAACGTCGGACCCGGGAGAAGTGGTCCATCATCGGACGGTATTTGGTCCAAGGGAATGCAATGTACTTGTGCAGTATTTGATGGCGATCGGCATGTGAGGTTGGGCTTTGGTTCTGATGGTGCTGTGCGGCGCAAACCAGACCTCTCTGATTCGCTTAAAATTGCGGCAGGCATGCCGGCGGTGCCTGCGAAACTACGGTAAATATCAGCGAGGAGCGGGGCATGAGCGCCACGATTGAGATGCGTGATTCACCGGCGGCGGTAACGCTGATCATGAAGCTCTATGCCCGATTCGTGCTAGCTGGCTTTGCGCTGATGCCCGCCTGCCTGATCGCTTACCTGTTTTCCTTCCAGGATCCCACGCTCAGGTTCGAGAACCACCTGTTCCACGAAATCGCGATTGCGGCCGCAACGCTTGAAGGGCTGTTCGTCGCCTACGTCACCTGGCAGTGCTACCGGTCTTCCGGCGAGCCGTTGTTACGCTGGCTGACGCTGGGTTTTCTCGGCTTCGTCCTCATTTATGCCCTGCACGGCGCCTTCACCGGCATGGCGCACCACAATATCTGGCTGTTCCTGCTCTATGGCCCGGCATCGCGCCTCGTGATGTCGGCCCTGCTGCTGGTCGGGCTGCTCTCGTACAGCCAGCCGGCCGATTCGATCGAGAGGCGCACCGACTGGCGCGGCTGGCTCAAGTGGATCGCGCCGTTCGTTCTCGTCGACCTAGCGGTCGCCGGGATCGCCTACAGCCCCGTCGCCGGGACCCTAGTGGTCCGCCTGTCGATGGAAGGGGGCGCCATGATCTTTTCCGCGCTGAACGTCTTGGTGCTGCTGCTGCGACGCATCCGCACACCCCTGATGGTCATGTTCGCCATCTCGGTGACGTCGTTTGCGCTGTCGTCGCTCGCCTTCATTCTGGGGCGGCCGTGGAACCACATGTGGTGGCTTGCACACGCGATTTTCGCCGGGGGATTCTTTCTGCTTAGCCATGGCGTGGTGCAGGCATTTCAGACGACGCGCTCGTTTGCGACGATCTACAGCCAGGAAGAACTGATGGCGCGGCTTGCCGAGGCCATGAACCGCACCGAAAGTGCGCTGCAGGAACTGCAACGGACCAATAGAAGGCTCGAGCACCTGGCTGCCACCGATCCGCTCACCGGCGCGGCCAACCGGCGGCAATTCATCGAACGTGTCGAAGCCGAGATCGAACGCGCACGGCGAGGCGGTGCGCCGTTTTCGCTGCTCGCGCTCGACCTCGATTACTTCAAGGCGATCAACGATGCGTACGGACATCAGGCAGGCGACACGGTGCTGCGCGAATTCGTGCAGAAATGCATTGAGGCAATCCGCCCCTACGACGGTGTCGCACGGGTGGGCGGTGGGGAATTCATGGTGCTGTTGCCGCGGGCCGGTCTGGACGCGGCGCTCGCGACAGGCGAACGTATCCGCTCGATGATCGCCGGCAGTGTTTTCGGGGCGGCAGCGGGCGGTGCGGCGAAGTGACTGTCAGCGTCGGTGCCTCGCAGTTTGGTCGCGACGGCGACACCGTCGATACGATTCTGCGTGCGGCCGACGAGCGGCTCTACCGTGCAAAACATCTGGGGCGTAACCGCGTCGTTGTCGCATAGGCGCCGGTTGCGCACTCGTGCTTCCGATTACTCATTGGGTCAACCCGGGCGCAGCCGATTATTGAGACGTTTTGACGTACCGGGAAGGCCTGCAACGCTGCAGGACGGTCCACTCAAGTTTCTGATATCGCCGCGTGACTGCCACCTTCAAGGGAGGCGATTCACGGCTTACCTCGCCAGCGCATATACGTACCCTTTGCCTTTCAACAAGAAAATATCGATGCCAGACGATCTGTTTGCCAGAATTACGGACGCGCACTGTGCGATTCGCCCGCAGGTTGCGCTCACGCCCCTTTCGTACAGTCCCGGCCTGTGGAAGCTCGCCGACTGCGAAGTCTATCTGAAATGCGAGCATCTGCAGCACACAGGCTCGTTCAAGTTTCGCCGCGCATGGAACAAGGCGCGTCTGCTCGACGTCGTGGCGACGTGCCCGTTACCGTCTCCGCGGCATCGCCAGTCAAGCTCGTTGCGATTCGCGCGCTGGGGGCGACCGTCGTGACGATTGACGATACGTCCCTCGCCGTTGAACTTGAAGCAGCCCGCCAGGCGCAGTTGAAGGGCATGACGTTCGTGTCGCATTACAACGACATCGACGTTATTGCCGGGCAGGGGGCCGTTGGCATGGAGCTGGACGGGCAGGCCCGCGAACATGGCCTCGACCTGTCGGCCGTCTTCGTCGCGGTGGCCGGCGTGGGGCTGATTTCAGGCGTCGGAACCGTGCTGCGGAAACTGCGTCCCTCGACGGCAGTGACCCGTTGCTGGTCTGCCAACTCGACCGCCCTCTACCGTTGCCTGAAAGCCGGGAAGATCGTCGAGGCCGAGGAACTCGACACCATTTCCGATGGCACCGCGGGAGGGATCGATCCGGACACGATCACCTTCGGTATGAGCCAGCAGGTCATCACGGACACCGCACTCGTCACCGAAGAAGAAATCTGGGCAGCGATGAAACGGATCGCCCAGACCGACGGATGGATGGTGGAGGGGCCGCAGGCGTCGCGCTGGCGAAGTTGCTCAGGAAGGCGCCAGAGTATCAGGGGAGCGCAGTAGCCGTTGTGCTCTGCGGCCGGAATATCTCGCTGGAAAAATTCATTGGAGCGGTGAAATGAGAGTCTGGAAACGAAACAAGATTGCTGCGCGCTTTGACGTGGCGCGCGCGACGCGCATGGTCGAGCATGGGCTTTATTGCGTACTCGCAGGGTGCCGCGGTGGTTCCGCCTGTACAGAACATACAGTTCGAGTCCGTAAATGGCGAATGCTGTTGGCCGCTCGCAGTTTCTGCTAGCCATGACCGCGGATTTTGCTAGCAGCGGAAAGGCCCGAACTTGGCGCCGGACAAGCGATGCAGCCCGATTTGTGCGATTACGCCTCCGTTGCATGGCCACAACAGTCCAGGCGGGCGACGGCCGTTAATTTCGCTAGCACGCCTGCGATGTCCTTTAATTCCGCTAGCGCGATCAAGAGCGCGGGCGAGGGCACCATGGCATCCTCTGACGAGACAGACAGTCGTGCCAAGAAAGTAGCGGCCGTGTTATGACCGCTTGGGCGGGGCCGCTGACGCGAGCTCAGGAGAAGCGTGCCGGTCAGCTGTTTGACCTCCATTGGACAACTGTCTATCGGCTGCGGCAGCGATTTTTGGAGACCCAGTGACCAGCGCTCTCGATCCGCAGCAACGTGGTCCGACGCCGGGCGGTCGCCGTTTAATTCCGGCCGCCGACAACATAATCGAAGAGGTTGTGCAAAATTGGCTACCGGCGCAGCGTGAATTAGCGCATCCTGCAACCGATCTTGTGCTTGAGATTCGACGTCGATGCGTTGCCGCGGGGGTAGAGCCTCCCAGCCGCTCAACTGTGGCCCGGCGATGGTCAGAGCATCGCGAGCAGGACGCGCTGAGGCGTGCTGCACTCCCAGAGTCGCAGATTGCGCCTGGAACTTTCCGGGCTCAACATGCGCTGGACATTGTGCAGGTCGACCGTACATAAGCGGATGTCCTGCTCGTCAGCGAGCTGGACAGAAAGGTGATCGGCCGCCCGTGGCTTTCGTTTGCGTTGGACGTTGCCACGCGATGCGTAATTGGCTTTTACGTCGGCATGGAAAGACCGGGTGCGGCGGTTGGGTTGCTCCTTACAAGAGTTGCACTGTCCAAGACCCCATGGCTTGCAAAGATTCGGGCCGAGGCAGAGTGGCCCATGCGCGGTATTCCTCGCACTTTGCATCTCGAAAATGCTGCTGAGTTCAAGAGCCGGGCGCTTCTAAGTGGCTGTCGCGAGTACGGTATTGATCTGATGTATCGCCCCGTTGGACGGCCGCACTGCTGTTCGAACTCGGCGCTCCCCACAATCCCGCAGCGGGTCTTGCTTCGCTGGAGAGACTCACTCGTGACATTTTGCGACGCGTCGCGCCCAGGGTACTGATTGTCGATGAGGTACATCATCTGCTCGCCGGTACGTATAGAGAGCAGCGCACATCGCAATCTGCTCAAATATATCGCGAATGACCTGCAGATCAGCATGGTTCTCGTCGGCACTCGCGATGCGGTGCCGGCGCTCCAGACAGATGCTCAGATGTATAGTCGCTACCGACCGTTTGAAATTCCACGTTGGAGGGAAAGCGATACCGGATGCGGCTGGGCGGCGCGGACGCGGCGGGCTGAAAGCGCCGCGGCGCGTGCCGAAAGGACATCACAATGGCAACGCGCACGCTTTTCGGCGCTTGCCATGAAGCATTTTGGCTTTCGCGTCGGCCCGAAGTCTC
>NZ_JBFPKI010000038.1:0-14104 GCF_040948675.1 Paraburkholderia sp. BR14312 | reverse complement strand
TTTTTAAAGATCGATCGCGAAAGCGCCGTTAAAACTGCTCAACTACCGGCTTCTTTCTGCGTTGCTGCGTCAGCAGCAGAGAAACGAGATTATGAAGAATCTTTTCCGCTTCGTCAACCCCTTTTTTCGCTCACCGCTTGAAAAAGCTTGCTGACTCCGGCGTCCGCCGGTTTCCGCGGCGGCCCTCGCTGCCCTGACGTCGGAGACATCGAACTGCGAAGGGGGCGAATCTTATCGCCTCGATCGCGAGTCCGCAAGCCCTTCCCATCGACTTAATTGAAAAGAGGCGCAACGCGCCTCCTCCTTTCACTGAGCGGCATTCGCGCTCACGATTTCGGATCGTCCGTCGTCGGCGGGTCGAACAGCGCCTTGCACGGCGGCGAGAGTTCATCGTAGTGCTGCTTCATGCAAGCCTTGATCTTCTCCTTGTTCGGGATCGCTCTCGCGCAGAAGCGGAATGCATCGCCACGGCAGGCATGTTCCTGCTCGTTGCGCGATTCGCCGCTGCTCGCCATCGCGAAGGTTAGACCGACCAGCAATGCGCCCGCTTTCATCATGCGATCGAACGGCTTCCTCATGGCGTTCTCCTCGTGATGCGTAGTCCGACGCGACCCTGCAAGGGCTATTCCCGGCACGCCGCTTGCAGCGCTGCCCTCACCTGCCACGATGAGGCGCTGCTCTCACGCAGCGGAACGCCATGAACCCACCGATCACCCCGATCCTCGCGCTTTGCTCGGCGATTGTCATACCAGGCATCCCGCTGGCCGCTCACGCGGACGACAGCGCGAGCCCCTGCGCGGCGCTCAAGCGCATCGTCGCGGCAGCACCGCAGCATTTCGCGTCGCTGAGTCCTGACGACGGACACGCCGTCGCGCAACCCTATGGCGACGACGCGCAGTGCGCAACGACTGGCGGGAGTTTTCAGTGCGTGTGGAGCGCGCGCGACGCCGGATCTGGGACGAACGCGCTCGAAGGCGTAGGCGCCGACATTGCCTCGTGCCTGCCCGACGCAACGCACGACGTGAACTCGCCTGGCCGCCAGCACTTCTATCTGGGGCAGCGCGGCAGCCGGACCGAGATCACCGCGCAGACCGATGGCTCGACGCGCGTCAAGCTGATCGTTTCACATCAATAGGCATGCCATCGGCCAAATGCGTCCGCAGCCGCGCAGTTCAGGACCGCTATGAGCCCACGGCGGGCCGCCGCCGCGTCGCGCCCGCCGCGGCTCGCGCCGCGCCATGCCGGCGCCCGGTGAGCACGGTCTGCACGATCACCGCAGCAAGCAGGAATGCGCCACTCGCCAGGTTCTGATAGTAGGGGCTCAGCGTGCCGACCTGATTGATCACATTGTCGATGACACCGAGCAGCAACACGCCGGCCAGCGGACCGGCCATCGTTCCCACGCCGCCCGTGAGCAACACGCCGCCGATGACAGCCGCGGCGATCGACTGCAGTTCGTAGCCGGTCCCCGCCCCCGACAACCCCGAGTCCAGGTGCGACGCCAGCAGCGCCCCCGAGAGCCCGGCGAGTGCACCGGACAATCCATAGGCGAGTATCTTCACGCGCTCCACGCGCACGCCCAGCATGCGCGCCGCCTCTTCATTGCCGCCGATCGCAAAGATCGCCGCGCCAAAGCGCGTGTGGTTGAGCAGCGCGCCGCCCAGCGCATAGACGACCACCAGCACCCAGATGAGATTGTTGACGCCAAACACCGAGCCATTGGCGATGCGCGCGAAGAAACCCGGATTGGCAATCAGCAGATCCTGGCTCGCGAGCACGAGCGCGAGCCCCTTGAGCCCGAGCAGCGCCGCGAGCGTGACGATGAACGGCGCCATGCGCGCACGGGCGATCAGCACGCCGTTCACCAGACCGACGACGCAACCCGCCGCCACGGGAGCGAGCATCGCGGCGCCCCATCCATAGGGCGCGGCATAGGCGGCCAGCACCGTGCCGAGTCCGACCATCGACCCGACCGAGAGATCGAAGCCGCCCAGGATGATGACGATGCTCTGTCCCACGGCGACGAGCCCGAGAAACGCACCGTTCGACGCGATGTCCGCGAGGTTCGCGGGGCGCAGGAAGTCGGGAAACACCATGCCGGCCACGAGCGCCACGACCACGAGCATCGCGATCGCCCCGCGCGACTGCACGAGCGCGATCACTTGCGCGCGCCGATTGGCACCCGGCGTGGCGGCGGTTTGAGCGTCCACTGGTTTGGCGTTTTGCATCGCGTCAGCCTCCCGAGCGTTGCAGATACAGCGCGACGACGATGAACACCGCCTTGAGGATCTGCGCGTAGGTGAAGCTGATGTTGTTCATGATGAAGCTCGCGTCGAGCACCTGGAGCAGCAGCACACCGAACACCGCGCCGACGATCGAGATGCGTCCGCCCGAAAGCGGCGTGCCCCCGATGACCGAGGCGGCAATCGCATCGAGTTCGAAGTTCACACCCACATAGTTGGGATCCGCCGCGCCAAGTCGCGATGACGCGAACACGCCGGCGAGTCCGGCAAGCGTGCCGCTCACCGCGTAGACGAGAAAGAGCGTGCGCCGCACCGGAATGCCCGCGAGAAACGCGGCGCCGCGGCTCGCGCCCACGAGAATCGCGTAGCGCCCGAAGGTCGTGCGCCGCACGACGAACGCGACCACCACCGCGAGCCCGAGCGCGATCAGCATGACGACGGGCAGCGGGCCGAGCGCGGCGGCGCCGAGCAGATCGAACCCGGGTGTGTCGGGCAGATTCACGCGCGAGCCACCCAGCAGCGCCTGCGCAAGCCCGCGCGCGGCGACCAGCAAGGCGAGGCTCGAGATCAGCGGATCGATGGCCAGCAGCGCGACGAGGAACCCGTTGCAAAAGCCGACGACGGCGCCCACCGCGACCGCGCCCACGAGCGCCGGGCCCACGCCATACGGCAGGAACACGGCAATTGACGCGCTGGCGAGCGCCATCACCGAGCCTACGGAGAGATCGATGCCGCGCGTCGCAATCGCGAGATTCTGGCCCAGCGCGATCAGCACGATCGGCGCCGCCTCGAACAGCAGGCTGCGCGCCGCGAAGGGATTCGAGAAGCCGGGCGTGACGGCGAGATTGAACGCGACGAGCGCGGCGAGCGCGAAGTACACGCTGTGCTCGCGCAGCACCGCGCGCCAGGTCCGCGCGCGCGCCTCGGCGCCGGTCGCCGCCGAGACGGAACGGCTCGAGGAATTCGAAGGATTCGAGGGGCTCAAGCTTGCCTCGTTCGATTCAAGGTTGGTCGCCATCGGAGCGGTTGTCGTGGATTGTGGCGGGTTTGGCGCGGGGTTGCTCACGCGGTGCCGTCGCCGTGGTCGGCGCTGGCGTCGGATCCGGCGCCGGCCAGCACGGCGAGCACTTCGTCGGGATGCGCGCCGGCGGTCGGCATGCCGCCCTCGGTCGCGCCTTCGTTGAGCACGACGAGGCGGTCGGTCAGCGCAAGCAGCTCTTCCATCTCCGAGGATGTGACCACCACCGCGAGCCCCTCCTGCGCAAGCTCCTGCACGACGCGATGCACCTCCTCTTTCGCGCCGACGTCGATGCCGCGCGTGGGATCGTCGAGCAGCAGCACCGTTGGGCGCGTAGAGAGGCAGCGCGCGATCAGCGCCTTTTGCTGATTGCCGCCCGAGAGCGTCGTGATGAGTGCGCCGGGCCCGGCCGTCTTGATGCCGAGCCGCTCGATCGAGTCCCGCACCACTTGCGCTTCCTTCGCACGCGAGATGAAGCCGAAGCGAGAAATGCGCGGCAGCAAGCTTGCGACGATGTTCTCGCGCACCGAGAGACGTGGAAAGATGCCTTCCGCGCGGCGGTCTTCGGACAGGAAGGCGAGCCCGCGTCCGATCGAGCGCGCCGGGTTGGCATGCGTGAGCGCGCGGCCAGCGACATCGACCTCGCCGCCATCGGCCTTTTGCGCGCCGAAGATCGTCTTGAATGTTTCCGTGCGGCCCGAGCCGAGCAGGCCGGCCAGCCCGACGATCTCCTTGCGGGTCACGCGCAGCGACACGTCGCGCACGCGGTTGCCCCACTGCAAATGGTCGACGGCGAGCGCGGGCGTGGCGTCGGCATCGGCGCTGCCCGAGCGCTCGGCCCACGCGTGCTCGCCCGCGCTCTCGCGGCCCAGCATGGCCGCGATCAATGCCGCGCGCGGCAGTTCTGCGGGCGTACCCGTGCGGACCACTGCGCCGTCGCGCATCACCGTAAAGCGATCGCACAGCCGGTAGCATTCGGAAAGCCGGTGGCTCACGAACAGCAGTGCAATGCCCTCGGCGCGCAGGCGATCGACGACTTCGAACAGCACGTCCACCTCCGCGCCGCTCAGGGCCGAAGTCGGTTCGTCGAGGATCAGCACGCGCGCGCCCAGCGAAACGCCGCGCGCAATCGCCACCATCTGCTGCGCGCCGAGCCCGAGCGAGCCGAGACGCGCAGCCGGATCGACCGCGAGCCGGTAACGCTGCACGATGTCGGCGGCGCGCTCGAGCATGCGCTTCCTGTCGATCAGGATCCCGAAGCGTTTCGGTTCATGGCACAGAAAGATGTTGTCGGCCACGCTGCGCTCCGGTATCAGGTTGATTTCCTGATACACGGCGCACACGCCCGCGCCCTGCGCGGCGCGGGGACTGTCGAACGCGACGTCCGCGCCGTCGAGCGTGAGCGCGCCCGAGTCGGGCTGATGAAAGCCGGTGAGGACCTTGATCAGCGTGGACTTGCCCGCGCCGTTCTCGCCCACGAGGCCGTGCACCTCGCCCGCGCGCAGTGTGAGCGAGACGTCGCGCAGCGCGCGCACCACGCCGAAGGTCTTCGAAACGCCGTGCGTTTCGAGCACGGCGCGCGGCGTGGCCGTGGCGGAACCGGTGCGACCGGTGCGATCGGCGGGGGCGCTCGTCGTCATCGTGCGGACGCAGCTCAGTAGACCTTGCCCTGCGCGAGCGACGGCTGCGCGTTGTTCCGGTCGAACAGCGCGTCATCCATGATCTGCTTTTGCGGCACCGGCTTGCCCGCGAGATAGTCTTCCAGCGACTTGAAGGCGAGCGGACCGAAGCGAGGGTTCGTTTCGACGTCAGCAGCGACAACGCCGTTCGAAATATCCGTGACGATTTCCTTTGTGCCGTCGATCGAGACGATCTTCACGCCGTTGAGCTTGCCGGCCTGGCGCAGCGCTTTGATCGCGCCGACCGTCATCGTGTCGGCATGGGTGTAGACGGCGTTGACGTCCGGGTGCGCGAGCAGGATCTGCTCCATTACCTTCTGCGCTTCGGTCGTCGACCAGTTTGCGGTTTGCGCCGCAATGATCTTCATGCCGGGATAGGGCTTGAGGCCGTTCGCAAAGCCGTCCGTGCGCTGGCTTTCCACCGTGTTGCCGTAGCCGCCCTGGATCTCGGCGATGATCGCGTTGCCGCCGGTGGCGTCTGCCAGCGCCTTCGCCGCGCGCTCGCCCTGCTTGTAGAAGTCGGAGCCGAGGAACGTGATGAAGTCGTCGCACACCGTGCCCGCCGTCTGCCGGTCGATCGTCACGACGGGAATGCCTTTGGCGCGCGCCTGGGCGAGCGCGGGCTGCAGGCCTGTGGAGTCGTTGGGCGCAATGATGAGCGCCTCGGCGCCCTGGTTGATCATGCTTTCGATGTCGGCGACCTGCTTCGCCTGGTTGGCGTTCGCGTTCGTATACAGGAGACGCTTCACGCCCGCTTCCTTCGCCGCTGCGCGAACCGAGGCGGTTTCGGTCGCCCGGAACGGGTTCTGTTCATTCTCCGACTGAGAGAACCCCACCACCATGTCGCTCAGCTTCTTGCCACCCGGTTTGGCATTCGTGCAGCTCTCGCTGGAATTCGACTGGACTTTCTGCGCACCGGCAGTGGACTGCGCGTGAGCGCTCGCGGCGAACGCGCTCGCGAAGCAAAACCCGGCGGCGATGAGGGCGGACTGGATTCGTTGATGACGCATGGCTGTCTCCTGTGTCGGCCAGAACGCATGCGGCAGCACGGGCTCCGGTCTCACGCAAAGCGATGAATGACATCGGCGGTGCTGGCCATCGGCCCCACCGCGGTTCTTGTTGTCTTTCTTGATTCATCCAGCACGACGCACGACGCGCGATGCGCCCCACCGAATTATTACGGCCACTGCTTCAACTAATATTACCAGTCAATTTTCGGAGATATTAATGAGGGTATTCACGGGGGAAGCAGAGTCCGGCGCGCACACCGAGGTCCGTTCGATGAGCGGCCCGTCGAGCTTCACGGTGCGGTGGCGCACCGGCGCGCCGGCGCTGCGGTTCTGCTCTTCCTGCAGCAGCGTCTCGACGGCCCAGCGCCCAAGCTCGTAGTTGGGCAGCACGACGGTGGTGAGCGGCGGGTGGGTGTGACGCGCGATTTCCTGGTCGTCGTAGCCCATTACGGAAACGTCTTCGGGCACGCGCAGCCCGAGTTGTTTGAGCGCTTCGATCGCACCGATCGCCGTCAGGTCGTTGGCGCAGAAAATCGCGGTGGGCGGATTCGGCTCGCGCATGAGCGAGAGCGTGAGTTCGAAACCCTTGCCCGAACTCCAGTCGCCGTCGCGCACGAGGCGTTCGTCGAACAGCAGGTCCGCAGTCGCGAGCGCCTGGCGATAGCCCTTCAGACGGTCTTTCGCGGCGTCCTGCCAGGTTTCGCCATTGATGAAGCCGATGCGCCGGTGCCCCGCTTCGATCAGATATTCGGTGGCCGTATGGCCGCCCGCCACTTCGGCCGGCACGACCGAAGAGAGCGCGTGATCGGACGCGTAGCAGTTGAGCAGCACGGCCGGCACCTTCAGCAGCGCGGGCGGCACCGTGACCTTGCGCGTGTACACGGTCGCGTAGATCACGCCGAGCACGTTCGGCATGGCGAGCGTTTGCAGCACGTGCTGCTCCATCTGTGCGTTGCCATGCGTCGAGAACACCGCGAGCAGACAGCCGTTGTTCCAGGCGGCGTCGCGCGCGCCGTCGATGCTCACGACCGGGTGTGGACTCGTCGAGACTTCGTCGGCGAGATAGACGATGAGATTGCGCTCGCCTGCGGGGGCGGGCGTCTGCACCGCGCGGATCGGCAACTGGTAGCCAAGCGATTGCGCGACCTCGTGCACCTTCAGGCGCGTCGCTTCGGAAAGCTTGGCGCCGACCGCGCCGTTGAGCACGAGGGAAACCGTCGATTGCGATACGCCGGCGGCCTTCGCGATGTCGGTCATGGTCGGGCGGCGTTGCGTCGATTTTTTCATCGGATCTGAGGGGGGACTGCGGGAGGGCTGCGCGGCGCGGCGGCGCGCGCTCGGGGCCGCGCTGTTGGCCCGAAGCGTAGCACTAATAATTTTGGCCATCAATTGGAGCATGTCACCATTTTTTGGCGGCATCATCAGCGATTTCAGCGCCTATATTATCTTTTATTAGTAATAAAACGATGCACTTGGAGAACGCTCATTTGACTGCCCGACCGACACCCTCGTCGCCCCCGGAGATCGCATTCGACGCCGCCGCGCTCGATGACGGCCAACTCGTCACGCTGGCCCATGGCGACGCGCGCGCGCTCGTCGCGCCGCACGTCGGCGGCTCGATCGCGGCGTTCTACGACGCAGCCGGCCACACCCCTGCGTCGCACTGGCTGCGTCCCGCCACGCGCGCCGCCATCGACGCGCGCGATCCGCTAGGCATGGCGAGCTTTCCGCTGATGCCGTACTGCAACCGCATCCGCGACGGGCGATTCCGCTTCGAAGGCGAGATGATCGACTTGCCGAGCGGCACCGGCGCGCTGCGCCACGCGCTGCATGGCCACGCATGGCGGCGCCCCTGGACGGTCGAGGCGCAAACGGCTGATACGCTCACGCTGCACTTCCTGCACGAGCCGAACGAGTCACATGAAGCGCACGGACCCCACGGATCGCGCAAGGCCAGTTCACACGTCGGCACCGGCTGGCCGTTTCGCTACGAAGCGCGCCAGCACCTCACGCTCGACGCCAGCGGCCTCACCGTGCGCCTGTGGGCACGCAACCTGGCCGCGCGGCCCATGCCGTTCGGCCTGGGCCATCACCCGTACTATCCGCGCTCGCCCGGCACGCGTATCGCCGCGCGCGTGCGCGCCATGTGGGAGATCGACACGGAAGTGCTGCCGGTCTCGCTCAGCGCGCACCCAGCCGTCGACGCCCTGCAGGCCGGCCTGATCGTCGACGACTTCGACCTCGACAACAACTTCTCCGGCTGGCGCCGCGAGGCGGTCATCGAATGGCCGCACGAAGGCCGTCGCCTCGCGCTGCGCGCGAGCACGCCACTCGACTTCTTCGTGGTCTTCTGTCCACCCGGCCTGCCCTACTTCTGCGCCGAACCTGTCAGCAACACGACGGACTGGCTCAATCTGCGTCACGAAGGCACCGTGCAGCGCATCGACGTGGGCGGCACCGTGCTCGCGCCCGGCGAAACACTCGAAGCCCAGCTTGCCTGGCAACCCGAGTGGATCTGAAGCGGTCGGTCGCTCACATGCCGGCGCCGCTCTGCCCACCCGAGCGCACGCCCGCCAACGGCGCGCCGTAGCCGCCCGCCTCGGCGTTGTTCGGGTAGCCGTTCGCGAGTTGCCCGCGCGGATCGGTGGGACCGACCGGCATCTCGCCGGCCTGGCGATTGCCGTGGGTCGGGTATTCGCTGCCGGGCTGGGCGCCCGGCATGAGCGCGAGGCTGTTTTGCGGCGTACGCAGGTCGTCGTTCGGCGCGAGCTGGCCAAAAACCTGGCTGGGCGCGCCTGCCAGCATCGCGCTTGCCATGAGGCACAGTATGGCCGCGTGGGCGAAGAAAAGCTTCATCTGGCACTCCTTGTCGCGCAACGCGACACGCTTGCGGCACGCGAGTGCTCGCCGTGCTGCTTTCAGGCTAGCAGACGGCCGCCTGCCACGCCCCATAATGATCTCCAGCAAACGCCGCGCTGCGGTTACTATTCCGGGTTGTAAGGCAAACCAGAAAAAGCGGCTCGCCACGGCGGGCCGATACAACGACAACCTCGGTCGACAGGAGACAAAACCATGGACCAGCCGCGTGCCGTCGACGTCCAGACCTTCATCAACGAACATCCGTTCTCGCCGTTCCAGTGGTTCATCTTTGCGATGTGCTTCGTCATCGTCCTGCTCGACGGTTTCGACACTGCCGCGATCGGCTTCATCGCGCCTTCGCTGCTCGGCGAATGGGGCATCCCCAAACCCGCGCTCGCGCCCGTGCTGAGTGCGGCGCTCTTCGGCCTTGCTTGCGGCGCACTCGTGTCCGGACCGCTTTCCGATCGCCTCGGGCGCCGCGCCATGCTGGTCGGCTCGGTGTTGCTGTTCGGCGTGACCTGCCTCGCTTCGGCGTTCTCCACCAGCATCGGCGAGCTCACGTGGCTGCGCTTCATTACGGGCGTGGGTCTCGGCGCCGCCATGCCGAACGCGGTCACGATGATGGGCGAGTTCTGCCCCGACCGGAACCGCGCCACCGTAATCAATCTGATGTTCTGCGGCTTTCCGCTCGGCGCGGCCTGCGGCGGCTTTCTCGCGGCGTGGATGATTCCGCATTTCGGCTGGCGCAGCGTGCTCATGCTTGGCGGCGTGACGCCGCTCGTGCTCGCCGTGCCGCTCTTCCTGCGCATGCCGGAATCGGTGCGCTACATGGTGGCGAACCAGCGGCCCGTCGAGCGTATTCGCGCCGCGCTCGCCCGCATCTCGCCCGATGCCGCCAAGGCGCAGGTGTTCACGATGACGGAGCACGCGCCGCAGACGCAAAGCAAGGGCCTCGGCGTCGTGCTTTCGCCGATGTACCTCGTCGGCTCGGTGATGCTGTGGGTCGCGTATTTCATGGGGCTCGTGATCTTCTACGCGTCGATCAACTGGATGCCGCTCCTGCTCAAAGACGCCGGCCTCACGGCCTCGAGCGCCACGCTGATTTCGGCACTCTTCCCGCTCGGCGGCGTGGGCGCGGTGCTGAGCGGCATGCTGATGGACCGCTTCAACGCGAACCGCATCATCGCCGCGTGCTACGTGCTCACCGCGCTTTCGGTGTGGCTCATCGGCCAGGCAGCGGGTAACGTGGCCCTGCTCGTGCTCGTGGTGTTCGTGGCCGGCGTGCTGATGAACACGGCGCAATCGTCGATGCCCGCGCTCGCCGCCGCGTTCTATCCCACCCAGGGGCGCGGCACCGGCGTGGCCTGGATGCTCGGCATCGGGCGCTTCGGCGGCATTGCGGGCTCGTTCCTCGTGGCCGAACTCGCGCGCCGGCACTTCACGTTTGCGGGCATCTTCGCGACGGTTGCCGTCGCCGGTCTGATTGCCGGCGCCGCACTGCTCATCAAGCAGGCCGCGCGGCCGCAGATGAGCGGATCGTCGGCGGCAAAGACGGAGTCGTTCGGGCACTGAGGCCCGCGGGCGTGTCGAGGATTGCGCCGTGCCGCACCCACGGGCCGGCGCAATCCGCAGAGCGATCAGCCGCCGAGCGCGCCGAGATTGAGCCTGTGCGAATGGCCGATCCACACGGCGGCGTCGCGATGATCGCGCAGGGCATCGGTGGTGTTCGGATGCACGAACACGTCGAGTGCGCCGTGATTGAGCGTGAGCCATTCGACGACCGTCGTGAAATGCTCTCGCGTAATGGCGAGCTGATACGACCACATCGGATGCGGCCCGACCGGGCGCTCGTGAAAGCGGCCGATCTGCACGATCTCGCCGAAGCGGGCATCGATCGCCTCGCGCAAGGTCCATGCGGCGTCGCGCGTCGCAGCGTCGAAATAGACGTGGGCGTGCCAGCTCGTGATTTCGGCGGGATCGAGGTAGTTCATGGTGGAAGCAGGAATGCGGTGAGGGTTCGAGCCGATATTGTCCATCGAATGCCCGCACCGCGCAGGCGAACGCACCACGCCAGGTTTCAGTGCGCGCCGTTCGAATACGTGTCGCCGACCATCAGCCGCACGATTTCGTCGCCGTCGGTTTCCGAGACGCGCCGCTCGCCCGCCACTTCGCCGCGCCGCAGCACGACGATGCGCTCCGCCACCGCGAAAATATCGTGCAGGTTGTGCGAGATGAGAATCACGGCCACGCCCTGAGCCTTGAGTCCGCGGATCAACTCCATCACCTTGCGTTGCTCGGGCACGCCGAGCGCCGCGGTGGGCTCGTCCATGATGAGCACGCGCGCGTTCCAGTAAATCGCGCGGCCTATCGCAATGGCCTGGCGCTGGCCGCCCGAGAGCATTTTCACGGGGCCCGTGAGCTTGCGCGGCGGAATCACGATATCGAGCCGCTCGAGCACTTCGCGCGCCACCCGCGCCATGTGCGGCCGGTCGATCACCTGGAAGCCGAGTAGCCGTCGCACCGGTTCGCGGCCGAGGAAGATGTTGCTGCCCACGTCGAGATTGTCGGCGAGCGCGAGATCCTGATAGATGGTTTCGATGCCCTGCGAGCGCGCATCCTGCGGGTCGCGCAGCTGGAGCGGCCGCCCTTCGAAATGCAGATCGCCCGCATCGGCGCGATACACGCCAGAGAGAATCTTGATGAGGGTGGACTTGCCCGCGCCGTTGTCGCCCGCGAGCGCAAGCACTTCGCCGGGCATCAGCCGCAACGACACGCGCTTGAGCGCCTCCACGCCACCAAAGCGGATCGAGACATCACGCGCCTCCAGAATCGGCGTGGCGCTCTCATCGCTCATTGCGCGCCTCCGAGCCGATCCTTGTACTGGTCGATCAGCACCGAAAGAATGATGACGATGCCGACCACGATGAATTGCCAGAACGCGTTGACGTCGATGAACACGAGCCCGAATTCGATCACGGCGATGATGAGCGCGCCGATCAGCGTGCCGATGACGTTGCCGGTCCCGCCAAAGAGACTCGCGCCGCCGATCACGACCGCCGCGATCGAATCGAGCAGCATGGGCTCACCCGCATTGGCCGCGCCCGCAGCGAAGCGCGCTGTGTAGACGATGCCGCCCACCGCCGCGAAGGCGGCCGCAATCAGATAGATCGCGAACAGATGACGGCGTACGTTGATGCCCGCGCGCACCGCCGACTGCGGATTGCCGCCTACCGCGTAGGTGTACTGACCGAAGCGCGTTTGCGAGAGCACGAAGTGCATGATGACGAGCAGCACGGCCGTGAGGATCACGGGCGTCCAGCCGCTGCCGAGCCACGCGAGTCCAGGATTGTTCACGGAGACGGTCATGCCGCTGCCCGCAGCGAGAAAGCCCACGCCGCGCGCGACCCCATACATGCCGAGCGTGCCGATGAAAGCGGGCACGCCCAGGCGCGCGATCAACACACCGTTCACGAAGCCCGGAATCAGGCATACGAGCACCGTGAGTGGTATCGACATCAACAGGATCCACGGCGACGCGCCGCCGGGAATCGTGAACTGTGCGACGCACACCGCCGCGAGCCCCATCACGAAGCCCACCGAAAGATCGATGCCCGCGGTGATGATCACGAAGGTCTGACCGATGGCCAGCAACAACGGCGCGCTCGCGGCAAGCCCGATCGACTGCAGGTTGTACGCGTTGAATACGAACGACCGGTGCGCCGAAATGCGCGCCCACGCCTCGAAGAAGACGAGCAGCGTGCCGAGAAAGAGCCACGGCCAGACCTTGCTGACGAGCGCGAGCCTGTCGAGTCGTTTGTCGTTCATGTGGCTCTGTTCGCGCGGCTTAGTTCGAGTAGATGTACTGCTTCATCTCCGGCTTGTCGATATTCGACTTGTCCAGCACCACGAAGCCCGTGCCCTTGTAGGTGGGAATCTTCTTGCCGTGGATGGTGTCGGCGGCGAACTTCACGGCGTCATAGCCCATCTCGTCGGGGAGCTGCGCGATGGCGATATCGACGAGGCCGCTTCTGATCTGCTCGTCGATGCCCGGCACGGCGTCGAACACGACGACCTTCACCACGCCCTGCTTGCCCGCGTTCTTCACGCCTTGCGCCGCGCCTGCGCCCGAAAACGTGTTGGCGCCGAATACGCCCGCAAGGTCGGGATTGCGCGCGAGTACCGCCGCCACGTGCGAGGCGGCGCGATTGGCGTCGTCCTCGTTGTACTGCGTCTCGAGCACCTTGATGTTGGGGTGCTTCTTCATCTCTTCCATGAAACCTTGCGCGCGCGCGTCGGTGCTGGAAATGCCCGGCTTGTTGTTCTCGCAATAGACGGTGCCCTTGTCGCCGATCGCCTTGGCGAGCGAGCGCGCCGCCACGTGGCCGCCTTCCAGGTTGTCGGAAGCCACATAGGAGAGCGGGAAGTCGGCGTCGCCCTTGCCGCTTTGATAATGGCCGTCGCCGATATAGGTGTCGACGGTGATGACCTTGATGCCGGCGTCGGCGGCTTCCTTGAGCGGGCCGATGAGCTGTTGCTTGTCGACGGGCGAGACGAGCAGCACGTCGGGATGCTTGGCGATGAACGCCTTGAGGATTGGCACCTGCTCCGTGGTGTTCCAGGCCTTCGGAACCTGGAACAGCAACTGGATGTTTTCTTCCTTCGCCGCGCGTTCGGCGCCGCGATGCATCGTGAAGTAGAAGGGATCGGTGACGCCGGGCAGCAGTGCGACGACGGGATGCGCCGCATCCGCGTGCGCCACGCCGGGCAGCGCGCCGGCGACGATCGTGGAAAGAGTCATCAGACAGCCAAGAGCGATGCGCAACATGTTTGTCTTCCTCCAGGTGAGTCCGACGCACGGCGCCCAATCTTCCCGAGGCGACCACGCCCGGCAGCAGTGGCTCAGTATACTGACGCGCTCTGCCGCGGGGCCTGGTGTTTTCCTGCACTCTTTCGACGCTTTATGCGCTTCGGATGCAGACGTCCCGATTGGTGGGACGACTGACTATTTTCATTGCAGGAACAACCGATACGCCGGGTTTTGCGTCTCTTCCCAGTGCGGATAACCGAGCGTGGCGAGGAAGCGGCGGAACTCGGCGTCCTCGGCGGCGGGCACCTGGATGCCCACCAGAATCGAGCTGTAGTCGGCGCCCTGGTTGCGGTAGTGGAACAGGCTGATGTTCCAGTTCGGCGCCATCGACGAAAGGAAACGCATGAGCGCACCCGGGCGCTCCGGAAACTCGAAGCGGAACAGGCGTTCGTCGTGCGCGAGCGGCGAGCGTCCGCCCACCATGTAGC
>NZ_JBFPKI010000037.1:0-14658 GCF_040948675.1 Paraburkholderia sp. BR14312 | reverse complement strand
AAGATGACATTGGTTCCACCTGAGTTAAGGACATCCGGCATCAAATCGACATGGACCAACCTCGCGCGGCGGCTCGTTGGAACGATGGGCCGCGTATCAGCGAAGTGTATTTCAACAGCCTGCTAATGTTTGCTTGAAACGCCTCAGGAAGGTCCGCTCACTCATGGCCGCGCGCTGTGCCGCTTCCGCTGTTGACACTCGATTTCCACAGGCCAATTCGAGATTTCTAGCGGATACCCGCATCAGTCCTTCAATTCGTGCCTCCCGCTGTGCCTTTCTCGCTGGACGATTTCGATAATTCAAAAAGATGTCGGTTGTGGTCGCTCGCATCGCATTGCTTCCATCGCCGCCTGATACAGACATCAGTGCGGAGTCTTTGATAGCCGCCACGCTGCTCACCCGCGTACTCATATGGATCCCCTGTCGATCACTGACGCATCGGTGCGCTTCCCAGACCGGTTAAGCCTTTCCTGGGTGCCTTGCACTTATTCGCACCACCAAATGCAATTTGAAGCGAGCTATCGACAACACGCGCCGCCACGCGGCTCGAAGGTGCTGGTCCGATCACAATAAATCCGCACACCTTCGAGACGAGGTGAGAAATTCCTTGAACACTGAGACCGGCAAGTGCGCACTTTGCGTGCGTCAATCTTAATCGATCCGACAGCTCATCTTTCGGATCAAAATTATCCGTGGGTGAATCATCGTCGTTGCGTCGCATCATAACTTCTTTCTCGAATGGCGCAATAACCCTGTCTGAACCCGCCAATGAATTGGCCGTCCGATGCGCATCTGTAAATCTTGATCTGCGATATCAGCATATATTCTATTCATCGAAATTTGGTTCGCGATACTACGTTATCTTTTCATCCAAAGACGCGACTTCCCATTTCCGGTAGCAAATCACTCAGGGCGAACAAAAGAGGACGGACAGGTGAGAAGCAGAGTGACACAAAAAAAGGCGCCGGGAGGCGCCTTGATCTTTCGAAGAAACTGCGAGGTCTAGAACCGATGGCGCATGCCGATCGTGACCGTGCCTTGCTTCTGTGTGTTCGAGTCCGCGCTCAGCCCGTTCAGATATGCCGACACGTGGCCGGAATTCCGGCTGACGTGCTGGAGGTTTCCTTGCAGATAAACATCGGTGCGTTTGGACAGCGCATAGTCTGCCTGTGCTGATACGGTGTTGTAGATCGGATTCACGCCACCGCCAAGGTCAGTACGCGTATAGGTGTACGCCCCGGCGAAGCTAATAGCCGGCGACAACGCGTAACGCACGTTACCTTCAAAATTCTGGAAGCGCGCACTATTAGCGCGGAAAGCTATGCCGCCGGACGCACCGGATTGGCCCGAGGAGATTCCGCCGCCAAGCGCATCTGACAGGTTGGTTTGCGTATAGACCAAGCCGGCGACAACTGGACCAAATGCGTAGCTCAACCCACCACCGAAGGTACGTTGCCGACCAGCAAGGAAGGTCCACTCACCGGTCTGTGCGCCGCTTGCGCTGGAACTCGGCCCGCTATTCCCGAACACGGTCGAGGTAATGTCGTTGTTCAACTGGAGGTAGCCGGCGGCTACGGTAAGGCCACTCCACGCGTAGGACGCGCCAAAGCTATAGGCCCGATTGTTCGCGAACTGCGTGCTGTTCGAGAATGAATAGGTAGCGCCAAATTTGAATCCTGCGTAGTTGAGGCTGGTGTATTTGACCGTATTATTGAATCTGACTGAGTTGTTCAGATTGTCGTTATCGAATGGATGCGCGGCGATCGTGCCGCCGTATTGGCTACCTGTGATTGAGAGAGGCGCGAGGTAGTCAACCACGCTATCGTACTGCCGGCCAATCGTCACTGCCCCATACTGATCACTCGCGAGACCGACAAACGCTTGTCTTCCGAACATGCGCCCGGATTGCCCGGCAGTACCATTCGCGATACTAAAGCCGTTCTCCAGAGTGAAGATTGCCTTCAGGCCACCGCCAAGGTCCTCCGAACCACGCAACCCCCAGCGACTGCCATTGACCGTTCCACTCTTCACCTGCCACGTATTGGCGCCGCCCCGTACATATGTGAAGCCGGCGTCGATTAGGCCATACAGGGTGACGCTACTTTGCGCCTGGGCTGCCGTCGTCAAAGTAGCAGATAGAACTGCTGCGGCAGCGATCTTGTATTTCATCTTGCAACCCTATGAATGTACGACTCTATAAAAATCCGTCCACCTGGACTGACTTTGGGTTTGGCAGAAGGTCTCTTCCGATACGTTCCCGGCTCGATCCAGTCTATGAAGAGGAAAAGGTCGGACAGCCGGCCAGTTTATGGTCTCTGTATGCTGCGCGACTATATCATCGGGAATACTTCCCCCACATCGCCAAAACGTTCTTCAATTCCGCCATTCTCCTGATTGAAACGTCGGATATCGCTCAGCGACCGCATCGCTACAGCCACTTGCACGTTCGACTTGCGCAGTTATAGTCGAAGCTATCGGTCGGTATGTTAGACCACGGGACGATAGCGATTGAATTGTCGAAAACAGACAAAACTGCGACTGATCTCGCCACAGTCGCGTTTCGATAATTTTCGCTAAGTAGGATGATCCGGTCGTGACGCCGAAGGTCGGATCGGTCATAAAGATTTTCAATAAAATGGGATGAAGATGGGGCCTTTGATCGGGAATTCCGGGACGTTGCAGCCGGGCAAATACCAAGGTGGGGAGCAAAGGCAAATCGGTCTTGTCTTATGCGATCGATTTGCACTGGCCGATATGGCTATCATTGTCGAAGCTTTCCGTGCCTTGAACGCGGCCATGATGAGGCATGAGACACACGCTGTCCGGTACGACGTACGACTCCTCTCTTCGGCGGGCGGCAGGATAACCAGTTCGTCTTCGGTATGTGTCTGGACGGATAGCGTTGAGAGCCTCGTTGCCGCGGACTCGTTCCGCGCGATTATGCTTTCCGGTGGTAGTGGAATCCGCGACTTACTGCGAGACAATCAATTTTCGAGGTGGTTGCATCGCGTGCAGGAGAACTGCGATCTGCTCGTCGCGATTGGCGAGAGCAGCGTTGCCCTCGCACAGATGGGAAGATTGACACACGATATCGCGCTTGCAAGCCTGAACAGTCATCCCTGCAAGAATCGCCAGACTCAGGTGATTTCCGCCGACGGTGCGATTTCGGCTGCGGTCGCGGTCATCAAAGGCGAACACGGCGATGTTATTGCCACGCAAATTGCGAAGTCCATAGATCCACAGTTCAGCCCGGGTTTGACGGATGACATCCGACGCGGCATCGCAGCGACACTCAGTCAACCGATTCAGGATGCAGCACATTGGATCTGTGCGAATGGCAATCGGGATATCTCGCTGGACGAGGTAGCGCAAATCGCCGCTATGAGCAGTCGTAATTTCCTGCGGCGGTTTAAGCAGGAGGTGGGAATGAAGCCTTCGGAGTATCTACTGAAAGTCCGCCTCGACATGGCATGTCGGCTTCTTGCGCAGACCCGTCTTCCGGTCGAAAAGATTGCGCGACGCAGCGGGATAAACGGCGGGGGCAGACTATCGAAACTCTTTCGCGAACATCTTCAACTCACGCCAACCGAGTACCGTGTGGAGCATTCGGATATGGAGCATGACCGGAAGCGATCAGGAGGTTGAACGACGATCGACCGCACCTTTTCCTGTGCGAAAATCCTCACCGGACTCCCGGCGCGCATCGGTCTCGGAGACGAGCCGGAAATTCAACAAGCTGCAGCGAACCGTCAAAAAAAGCGACGCATACCAACACCGCCCGCAAAGCGAGTCGCTGCGTCACGCCAGTTTCTTTTTCTCTCGGTATTCAGTTGGCGTCAGTGAAAAGTGCTTTCGGAAAAGCTTTGAGAGAGAGCCACCACCACTCAATCCGCAGCGGCGGGCAATCTTTTCAACCGGCAAGTCGGTTTCGACCAGCAGCTGGCAGCAGAGCTCCAATCTGGAGTACATGAGGTACTCGGAAGGGGTTATGCCGATTTCGATCTTGAACCGGCGCAGAAAGTTGCGCTCGCTCATCGCTGCGATTTGCGCGACCTCTGCAATCGAGACTGATCTTTCGCCGTTTTCTTCGATCCATCGGGCAGACTCGAGTATGCGTTCGCTCGCACTGTTTGACGCGCGCTCACGCGCTGCTGACATCAATCCGATTTCTTGACGACCGGGCACCGTGATATCGGTAATCGCCCTCGGAATAGTCGCCCCAAGGTCTTGCCTGATGAGTTGTAGCGCACGCTGGACTGGCCCGTTGAATGGCTCGATATAGGCGTGAGCGGGCCTGCGCGCGATACCGTCGTCGGCGTTTCTGCCGGCGGCCCACTGGCCCGACTGAGCTGAAACCCCGGCGATTGTCAGCAGCACCTTCGAGTCTGACATGGGGATCAGGTTGGCGGCCTGGCTGCTGACAATCCGGATGCGTTCCAACGTCGTCTCGTTGCCGGACAGCGCACTGTTTCCGGGTCCGGCGATGAACAGGGCATCAATTGGATCACCCTCATCCGTTTGTTCGAGACTTTCGGTCCAGACAGACACCGCCGATGAGCTCTCGAGTCGGCCGCCCTCGAGGGACGTTAGATGAACGTCGTAGAGCGGATGGACGCTCCTCGCATCGTGGGATAAGGAGTTGCGATTGGCTGCATGGAATACCTCAAGGACCGTCGCAACCTCGGAGAGGCGGAATCCTGAGAAGAGAAGAAAAATTATCCTCTTTCTCAACCCCGGAACTGGAACTTCGCCTGAGTGGCCACCGCGAGCAATACTGTGACTAACGAAATTCACCATCGCACACCCCGATATTAGACCTATTTTCGGCTTTCATTTAGCCGAATTCCTCGAAGGCACTATCGTACCTAACTTACAGTCATTTCCCGCCATCGGTGGCGAAATAGTTACACGTCTTGTCGGACTAGAACTAATCGACAAGAAAGCCAAAGTTTTCGAGATCACGCAAAAGCATTTAAATACAGTGTGTTAGCGATTACTTCGCGTAGGCCTTGAGGAGATTTTCAGTATTTTTTACCTGTCGAATGCTAACTGATGCCCTTCCATTTAATTTCGATCGTCACACACATGCTTTCTGCATTTTATGCAATGCTGCTATCCTTTTAGCCGGGCAGCCCGCGATATGCTATTAGCATATTTCCAAATTAATGTGCGGCCAGCGATCGTGGCTTTATCACATTGTCCGGGGCTGGCGAGAATAAGAAAGATAGGGCGCGCTATCACGGCCACGTGTCCCCAGAGACGAATCATCGACTACGCGGTGCACTTGTATCGTTGGCTCAAGTCGGTTTGCGCGACATCAAGCAACTGCGGCTTGAGCGCGAGGTAGCCATGGCCTGCGATACGGCCCGCCGCTGGCACACGAAACTCAGTGCCGGCATCGCGCAGTGCGCCGGGGTTGCCCGGCGCGAGCCAAGGCAGCATGCAGCGCCTGGAAGAGGCGTTCGTGGCGCTGCACGGCGAGCAGCACGTGTGGTGGCGCCGCGGACGAAATGGCAGTGAGGCTGGACATGCTGCGGCAAGAGCGCCGCGAGAAGGCTGTGTCAAAGCTTCCTGCAGCGGACGTCAGCATTCGAATCCAACGCTGCGCAGGAGCGCCACGGAAGGTTTTCGCAGTTATCCGGGCAGCGAAGGCGAAAAGTCCGGAGTGTTCCGGCGTGGAGCAAGTGCTCGTTAATGCTTCGAGCGCGTGTAATCGGAACGAAATCAGTCCACAACCCATGCTCGGGCGCGAACGGCAGTTGCGGAGCAAGCCGCAGCGCATGCGGTCCTTTCTGTGCTACCCGATCCAATCCGGCCGCACTTTGCCTTGCAATGCCACCGAATGACGGCCTCTGTCAACGCGCCCAACTCGAGGCGAGCGGCTGACGCCGCGCGAGATTGAACAATCGGCGAAGCAGCAGCCGGCAGCCCACATTCGTAAGGATCCCGATGCGACATCAGATAAACCGCCCCTCTCCAACAACGCGGCAAACCTGAGATGAGTCTTCTTCAATACGGAGAGGAGCGCCCCATGGAATATCGGTGCAGGGGCAATAGGTTCCCGCGTGCTCGATTGTCCGCGATGCTCGGTGCAGGACATTCCCAGATTATGAGAAATAGCGAACCCTGCTTGTTACGACAAACGGGCATCGGTGTGCTATCGGCATCCGAAGATAAAAATTTAGGGTTTTCGGGAGTGCCCCAGGACAATTCCCAGGAATTATTAATTCTGACACTTTTTACGGTCGAGATCGCGTAGACTCCCTGGTATTCAATTGCGCGCGGTCCTTCCGGAAGGGCATCATCAAGCGGGTCCGTGTGGCGGTTGATGAAACACCGCCTTACGTTTCACCTGTGGGTGCCAATGACCTATGAAAATCGCAATCCTTGAATCCGATGTCGAAGAGTTAGACAGAACCCTCGAAATGCTTTCTGCCTCCGGGCATTTGTGTTTCGGAGTGAGGAGCGATGACGGCGTGCGGCGGGTGCTTGACGATGTGTCGGTCGATCTGTTTCTTATCGACTGGACGGATCCCGACGGTGTGCGCTACGAGACGCTTACCCACCTCTCGCAGTGCGCGCCCGGTGTACCCGTCGTGTTGTGCGTTGCACCGCATACTCCTGATTCCGTGATCAACTCCGGCATGCAGTGTGGTGCAAGCCTGGTGCTCGAAAAACCTGTACGCGGCGTGGACTCACTCACGTGCCTGCACACCTTGAGCAACGACAGCTTCCCATCGGTTTTCGCCGCAGGCACTCACGTCATGTGAGCGCCGATGGTAGGAACGCGCTCCCGCAGAGACACCCGCCCCTCAACGATGATGTAAGGCCGTTCCCGTTTGCCCAGCCAGCGTTGCTGATCTTCCGTAGTTTGCCCGAAGCCCGTCATGCGCTCACGGACGTGCCGAGCGTGTGCGTGGCTTCGCCCCCGGGTGGACACTTCCCTTGATGAGCTCATACAGGTGGCTTTCAGCGCTATGCCAGAGAGCCTGTAACTGCCTTGCCACCGCATCGGCAAGTGTAAGTGGTCGTGCCGGTAACAGATGACCACAGCGAGCGGACTCGCATGCGGCCGGAATGAGTGCCGCGATATTTGCGATTCTGGATACTTTTCGCGCTTCACTCGCAATAAGGTATTTCAACACCTTGACTGTTGGGTGGGCCACATTTCCCGAAAGATATCGAGCAATAGTGGCGAATAGCATATTTATTGCTTATGATCCGATCTCAGTTCAAAATAGATACATAAATAATTTCTGAATCTGCGCAGTGCGTTCAGCATGCGGCGAATGCCGCCAGACACTTCACGAACGTGTGGTGATTCTTCTTCTTTTTCCATTGGCTTGGGTATTCGACTCAACGTAAGCCAATACGACCATTGAAAAGCGGGGTACTGATGGAGTGCGGAGGTGGCGGTCAACGAAGTCGCGTCGTGGAGTTTTGTGCCTCGCCCGAACCGGGCACAGCCAGGAAGATTGGAGCATTCCTCTGTAGCGGCTTTTCGCTTTCCGGACTGGCGTCCGTGCTTGAGTTGTTTCAGTCAGCCAATGCGCTGGCACACGCGAACTATGCCGGCAATGGACATGCCGAATACGATGTTTCCCTGCTATCCATTACCGGCGGGCGTGTCGAAAGTTCAGCCTCCGTGTCTGTCTGGACGGACAGAGTTGAGGATCGGCATCATGCCGGAAAATTTCACGCGCTGTTCATTGCCGGCGGAGTTGCGCTGCGTCACGTGCTGCGCGATGAGCGCGTGTTACGTTGGCTGCGCCTTGAATGCTCGCGCTGCGAGGCTGTCGTTCCGATCGGGGAAGGCAGAGCGCTGCTGGAAGCGGCAGGAATCCAGTGGGCTGGCAGCGCGTTAGATTGCGTGATCCAAACAAACGCTCGGGACTGTCTTATCGAAAACGAGTTCGCGGACACGAACGCTGCCCCCCTGCGAGAGGCACTCTTGCTGATCGAACTGGACCTCGGAAGCGATCTTGCACGCGAGGTGGCAAGCCAGCTCATGCCGCGTTACCCGCGGACCGGTCCTACCGCGGCGATCCGCACGAATGTCTCAGGCCGGGTGAGCCTGCGCATCCAGGCATCCGTACATTGGTTGGAAGCCAATGGTGATCGCCAGGTGACGATAGAAGACGCGGCACAGGTCGCCGCAATGAGCGAGCGCAATTTTTTGCGTCGCTTCAAGATCGAAATGGGCATCACTCCCTCGGACTACCTGCTCCATATGCGGATCAATATGAGTTGTCGCTTGCTGGTCGAAACCGACCTACCCGTCGACAAGATTGCGCGACGATGCGGGCTTGGCACTGGCGGACGGCTCGCGAAACTGTTCCGCAAACATCTCTCCACGACACCGACGGAGTATCGGACCAGACGCGGTCATACGGTTGGGTAGCATCCCTTTTGCCGGAATACTGCGGCAGATGGGGCCCGCCAGCATAAATGCCGGTTCGGCGCCGGTCTGTGCCGTGCAACGCGAAACGGGAGATTCCCCCGTCGTTTGCGGAAATGAAGACACTCGCGAATGCCAGGAGAGTGGCGGAAATCAGGTAGAGATTGACGTACCGGTTTCGAGGATTTTCGCTTATCTTATGCGTTGTGGTTGAAATCGGCACCCTCGTTTTGTGAGTCCCATTGGGGGCGCCTGACGGAGCGTTTCCGTGTGCTTGCGGGTGAAAGCTGCCTGGGCGCCATGGATCCGATGCGACTGGTCAATCCTGCACTATGCCGGTACAGCGGGCCGCATCAAGATGCCCCCTTTCGACAATCCACAAGTCGCACCGACTATCAACGTCTGCCATGATAATTGCAATCCTCGAGCCAGATATTGGCGAACTTGACCATACCCTTCAAATACTTTCTTCCGTTGGGCACCTATGTTTCGGGACGAGGAGTGATGAAGGGCTGCGGCGCTTGCTTGAAGACGTTTCAATTGACCTCTTCCTGCTTGATTGGAGTGAACCGGACCGCAAACGATATGAAACACTGCGATATCTCGCCCGACGCGAATTCGTCGGGCCTATCGTCTTGCTCACTTCGGCTCAGACCGCGTGCGGTGTAATTAACTCAGGTCTGGAATGCGGAGCGGACGTCCACGTGAACAAGCCGCTCTCCGTAGGAGCGTCTCTCGCTCCCTTGCATGCGCTGAGCAGCGGTCCGTGCTACGCGATGCGTGCTTCGAGCAGTCAAATGATGTGATTCCGTGCAGCACGGCGCGTTCGTCTAGAAGTGCCGTGACGGCTATGGAACGTCGCTTGCCAGGAGATCACCAGTCCATGTTGGCGAGTCCAGGTCGAACTCCCGCCATGAGCTACCGGCCGACTCAAACACCCCATCCCTAATTCCCTGTCCGATCGCGGTTCTCACAAGTGCTTCACTTGACAACCGACGACTCCTCGCCAGTTTGACTCTCGGTATCTCGAAGGCGACTACCATCGCTTCCGAGTCCATGCGAGAGAGCAAGACGTAGAGATCTCTCGAATAGTGAGCCACATAGACTGAACCGTCGAATTCATTTTCGGGAATACGGAAGCTGAAGGAAGAGTTTTTGCCGGAAGTTTCCATTGCGTTCGGTCTCCCCGGTATCGAGCAACTTTCGGGGAAAGGGGTTGATCAAACATCATTTCTTACGTACACGCTTCAATCGGGTCCGAGATTTGGTATGGTATGCCGCCCAGAGACGCGTGATAGCGCCTAGTCAAAGCCTCCTGCCATGCGTGCCTCTAATACCTGACCGACGTTAAATATCTAACACAGCTTGAACCGACAAGAGTGTAATATTAATCAGCATCTTGTCCTCGACGTCGAGAACGTTTGCGTGTCCGCGCAAGAGTTCCGCCATCGAGTCGCCGACCTGTCGAATCTCCAGGTCTGTTGGCCTAGCGATCGGCCATACGTGCATCAGATACGCAAGTGGAATCACATTACGCTCCGTACACCAACGCTCAAAGAGTGCCGCGCAAGAGACCTCTACAGCGCTGAATTTATCGAACTGCGCGTCGCGTGCGGCTTCAGGACACGCGCCTGCACCCGATCGCGAGTCATGGTTGGCTATTTTCGCGATATCGATTGAATGGCTCATATCGTAGAGCTTGTAGTCATGGATGAGTGATCGCTTAACGATCGCTTTCCAACGGGAACGCACCGTCCAGGAATTGGCATCTTAAACACGCCTTTGTACCGATCGGTCGTCACGCGCTGCGGACTCATTGTGCTAAAAGTACTCCGCAACATTAAAGTCAACACAATTGCGCTGCCTCCTGTCTGTGACAGGCAATCCCGCAATACGCCAATCGATGTTGAGATCTGCATCATCCCAGCAAATCGTGCGCTCCGAATCAGCCAGACGCGCCGAGGATGCCTTTGAAAGCACCTCCGCGACGTCTGATCGAACGATGTACCCATGCGCGAATCCTGGCGGTATCCAGAGCTGGCGACAGTTTGATGCTGACAGGGACTCGCCCGTCCATCGCCCAAAAGCAACTGACGTACGACGCAGATCGAGAGCCACGGCGTATATTTCGCCGGAGAGCACTCTCAAAACAACGCCGCGCGGATTTTGAACCTGGTAGGTCAGTCCGATCAACGCATTATGGGGGCAAACAGCCTGCTCATCATGAGTGAAAAGATACCCGTAGGAGACGTTCGCATTGAACCAGTCCTGATCAAAGCTTCTAAAGAACGCGCCTGTTGATCGGGCTTCAATCTGGGGCTCGAATACTTTAACGTCACGAAGGCAAGTATTCCCAAGGCGAAAGGACATCCTTTTTCTCTGTGTGTTCCTGATGGTCTTCTACGATTCCAACTTTTCCGATTCTTCTCTGACTATGCCATGAAATCCACCGAGGCACGTGACTCATACCAGCCAATACGTTATCCGTTTCCGCCAAAGCTATGCAGTTTCGTCATGCACATCGCATGGCACACTGTTGTGCAGACAGTAGATATTCCAGCGAGATAGCACCCGTTGCAATGCATGTGGTTTAAACCGCCAATATATTGGTCTGATCGGCCAAGCATCCGTCGAATTTAATAGCCCATGTATGATGCATCGCGATGAAAATTAAGTCATCGTCACAGGTTATATCAATTTCAAGCACCTGATAACAGTAGAGGGATGAAGATGGGCGACATCGGTGCCGGGGGTGCTGAGAGGGGAAATGTCGTTTCTGGCGCGAGAGGGCCGAAATCCGGAGCCACGAGAAGCATCGGCGTGCTGCTCTACAGAGGCTTTTCCCTACTCTCGATCGGAGTCGTTCCTGAGATCTTTCAGCTCGCCAATGAAATCGCGAAGCAACAATGCAATGGCGGATTACTCTATGACGTCAAGCTATATTCCGCACAGGGTGGCGATATTGAGTGCTCGTCCTCTGTCAACGTGTGGACACAGGAATGCGACACGACGAAAAGTGGGGGCTTTGATGCACTATTTATCGCGGACGGCAGCGACTTGACCGAAGTGACGCGCGACGAGCGTGTTCGACAATGGCTTCGGGTCACCATTCCGGCAACGAAAATCGTTTCCGGAATTGGAAAGGCGGCGGATCTGATCGACATGATGCAGCTCCGTCCCGACTCGTACCACAGCGGTCTGCTTCAACTCGATTCTGATGCGTCTCCCACAAAAATTCCGACCAGCCGGGGAAATCGCTATGAACCGACCAAGACGGCTCTTGCGCTTATCGGATGGGATCTCGGTCCGGAAGCAGTGAGAGACATCTCACGCAAGCTCTCTGGAAATGGTTTTGCAACGCTTACCCCTCTAATAGCTGACGCGCGAGCTGACACTGCAATTGAGAAGGTCCGTGCATCCGCTCGCTGGCTTAAGGAGAACTGCAATCGGCCGATATCTGTAAGCGACGCGGTCAACATCTCGGCTATGAGCGAGCGCAATTTCCTTCGATGCTTCAAGCAGGAGATAGGCGTCACGCCTTCCGAGTACCTGCTGCAGGCACGACTTGATCTGACCTCGCGCATGCTGGCAGAGACCGATTTCTCAATCGACAGAATCGCGAAAAGTTGCGGCTGGACAAACGGGGATCGTCTCGCAAAGATCTTCCGGCGGCGATTCTCCCTGACACCTTCTGAGTTTCGGCAACGTGAACGACGCAATTCGTAATGCGAGTAGAAGTGCGTCTACAACGAATGACGCTCAAGGTTCCCCTTCACCCCCCCGGGGGTAAGATCAGTTCGTCGCACCATAGAGGAAGATCTTGAGGATTCTTCTTTCCCTGCGCGCGTCTCCTCGCGCGGATGCTTGCTTCGAGCACCCTGCTTCTGCCCAGATCGGATCATTCTCTGGAAATTCAGGCTGTTCGTGCGCCATGCAATCGATTTCGCCCAAATGACGGCTCTGCTGCATGGGCAAGTGACAGCAGCTATTTCTTGAGTGGATGCGTATCCCCCACTACGGGGAAAAACGCGTTCCACACCGCTCGTACGCCCTGTGCGGCGGCAGCCTGCGCGTCCATGTGCTCGCTGTCGGCCGAGTCCCCCGGATCCGCACTCAGACCACGCCAGTGCGTGAACGGAACCACGGGTTGCTCCGTCCAATGTCCGTCGATAAAGCGGGAGAATGCCGTATCTCCGGTCGTGAGCCTGACTTCGTACCAGCCCTCACGGGCCGGCGCATAGTCGTCCAATGGGAACCATCCTGTGGTATCGATTTCCATTTGTGCCCCAGATTCGAAGCCATTACGCATGCATGACAGCACGCGGCGTACCTGTTTCCGCCAACGACACGCAGCATGCTGTGGCCGCGAATACCATCATGATAGAACCCTGCGGACTGCGTAATCACCGGCATGATGATAACCATGCCATCCGCGATGATGCCCCTCCTCTCGCGCAACTCCCCTGATGTTGTCTCTGGTTGCGATGACTTCACGCGTCGCGAGATTCGCAGCGGTCAGCATAGCGACCCGGGCACTAACCTTCAGTTTGCGCATAGACTGTTGGAGATGCATTTCGCAGAACCACACGCGGGCGCTATGATTGGCCAGTCATAGTCCGAAGGGAAAGGGAGTTCATCGTAATGTTGAGCTTACGTATACATTTCTGGTCGATCGCGGCAACCCTGATAGCGTTTGTGGCGTCACTCTGGATCAATCAGGAGGTGTTTGCGCATACGTCGTTTGTACGGGGCATCAACTGGATATTCCTTCCTTCCGGCATACGGCTTTTGAGCACGCTACTGGTTGGTGCCGACGGTTTCCTTGGCTTGCTGCTTGCTGGTCTGTTAACGGATTTTCTTTACTGGTTCCCGCATGACCCTGTGAGAGCGATCGCTGGCGCGATACTTGGGTCAGCGGCTCCGTATCTGGTCTACAGGTTCGCGAGAGAGTATTACGGCTTGCGCGCATCGTTGACGAATCTCACGCCGACCCGGCTTCTTGTGCTCGCCGTCGCGTATTCGGTCGCGAATCCGCTGTTACATCACCTCTGGTTTGCGTTGACCGGTGCGACGGAGCATTTCTCCGAAAGCCTGTTCAGCATGTTTGTGGGCGACCTCGCCGGCACGCTAATCATGCTGTATGCGATGAAGGGATTGCTGGCTTTGCTCCCGAAACGGCCAGGCGATTCCCGCCTCACGAACGGGATGTTCAGCATTCACGTTGCACTAACGAATGCATATAACAATCAGGCTCCACGCTAGCGTGACGAAGGGGTTGCGATGAGGCGCAATCGCAGCCCGTCTCGTGGCGCTATGTACGATTGTCGCCATCGTGCGTCTCGACGTGGTGTTGCACCCAGGCTGCAGTGTCGCGATTCGCGACGACCGCTAGGCGCACTCAATGCTGGGCGGCCTGCCCCGACTCACGCCCTCAATCCCGCAAGTGTGAGAGCCTTCAACGGCCCTGTTCGAGCCCGGACGGGCCGTGCGCCCCATATCTGCCGTCAAGCCAGGCGGTTGTTGTAGGCGAGATCAAGGGCTAGCCGGATCCTGAACATGCCGTCGGTCATGCGTGAGGACTGGCTGGGATGCCTGGGCAGCAGGGCAAGCGTGCCCTTCACGATATAGACGAGAATCAGCGCGCCCAGCAGATCGCCCACAAACATCGTGAAGAAACTCTGCAGGATGTCCTGCGTACTGCCCGTCATTGCGAACCAGAGATGATGCAGCGTCGAGTTCGTGAGTGCGACAGCAAACGCGAGCACTATAAGGCGCCTTGGCGTGAGATTCGTCAGCGACGCCTTCAGGCCATAGCGTTCCAGGGCGAGGCGATGGACCGCGTACGGGCCGGCCGAACTGAAGATCGCGCCCGCGATTGCCCGCACGGGGTCGTTCGGGAAGTAATGAAAGAAATCGACCAGCAAGGCGGAGACCAGCAGCCCGATCGCACCGTCCGAGCCCAGCAACAGCGTACTCAAAAGCCGGATGCCAGTCGGAAGATAGTTCCACTTCCACCCAACGCGGAAACGCGGCATGCAGGAAGATCAGTTCATCGACCCAGAGCGTCAGCACATAGACAAACACAGTCCCAGCCATCCGTTGCGAGTCGACTTCGGCATCCTCGTCGTTGAGCTAGAGAGCGTCAAGCAGCATGGCCGGTCAGCGACAACTATCTTGGCCGGTCAACGGGGTAGTTGTCGTTGGGTATCAGGTCATATTTGACGTTGCTCCTTCATAGTTGTCGTTGCGTGATCGTGTAG
>NZ_JBFPKI010000036.1:0-16692 GCF_040948675.1 Paraburkholderia sp. BR14312 | reverse complement strand
AGCACCGAACACCAATTCCGGAACTCTCCGAAACCGTTCGACTTCAAGCGAAACGGCTGTTCATCTTCCTCCGGAAACGCTGTTCGACTTCAACCGAAATCCGTGTTCGGCTTCGCCGAAATACGCAGCTTACAGTCGATGATGTCCGAGGTAGATCCCGCCAGTTGACTGCGAAAATTCGTGACCCAAAGACGGGTCGCGTGTGGGCTCGACGCGGTAGAAAGCCTTCATGGGTTGACGCTGCGCGCAGTGAGGAAAACTTACCCCCTACGCGGCAAGAGTCCACGTTCTGACATTCGAGCCGTTCCTGGGCAGACAGAGCTGTCGTGAGACAACGTGAGTAGGGGGCTCACATCTGGCGCGGATACGCGAGAGGTCCTTGTAGCAACGGGTCGGGGTGGCAACTTTCGACTGTTCGCAGGCTCAATTGGCTGGGCTTGAAGCGAGCAGCCAGCGGAAGCGTGGCGCGCTGAATCTCAAGTCGTTCTCGTGGACATTGGCGAGAAGGTCAATGAATGTGGGTATTCCTGGCGTGACATCTTTGGAGCTCATAGTGTGTCCACGAGCAGGATGTCGAAAGGTAAGCTACCAGCGAAGTCCCTTGATCCAAAGACAGCAGCGACGTGGTCGGGGAGAGACGGGGATCCGGCCTGGATCGCGGAGGCGAAGAATCGCGCGCGCTTCCTGACAAAGCGATGGTATTTACGATAGCTCGGGATGCGGTGAGCGCTCCGACTGGACTTGATCGTTAACGCAATTCATGGAGGTCGATATTCGGAGACGCCAATTCGGCGATCCGAACCGGTAGCATTGACGGGATTGCTCTGCAATTGAGGGGCGTCTCGATCAAGCTATCAGTATCGAGCGATAGAAATACTCAGTGTAGCAGGGTCGGTTCATCAATGACGGAGTGTTCGTTCAGGAGGCTTTTCGCCCATTTGATCGAAGATGCAGACAGATTGGGTACGTGTCTAACAACCGTTTCCAGTGCAGCAATATGCGCACTCCAAAAGTCGTTTAGCTCTTCAGGCTCTGGATGTTGCGCGAAGAGGCATTTGACAGCCGCCATTATTGTACACAGCAGAATTCCACGGGATTCTTCCTCGATCGAGTGTGCGCCATGCTTTGAAGATGGATGTTCACCTTCGTCAAGTGCCTTTGTGCAGTTGAGCTGATCGAATTCGGACATAAGTGTGTCCAGCTCGGACTGGGCGGCTCTCCAGTACGCCTCGGACGAATCGCTACCCTTGGAGGCCGCGAATATCGCCTCCGCGGAGCGCCGAAACGTTTTGGCAGAGGCGTTCCGATTTGTGCGGTTGGTGACTATCTGCACGATCTCGGAAAGTGCGAGTATGTGTATGCGGAGTATAAGCTCAAGCGCCGTATTCTGAGCTAACAGTTGATGGACTTCTTTCTCCAGATTGCGGATGCTATCGACAAATGAATCATATTGATCGTTATTCATATAGCGTGATAATGTTAGAATTTTCTGTTTTATAAATGACCGATCTGGCTGTTAATTCATTGCGACATTTCGCCTGGATATCGATCACGTTGCCGACGAAGTCGATTGCATCAACGTTTTGCGATGAAGATTGGTGTGCCTCAAAGTTGAGCGAACGTTTCGATGTTTTGTTCGTGAGCTATTCACGGGAACGCGACTGCAACTTCGCGGTTCTGGTCTCTCATGTCGGTGGTCGACCAAGCGTGAAGTGGATTCGACAGCGCCAGTTAAGGTGGATTCCGTGCGGTTCGAAGGAGATCGCGAGTATTTATTGAACGTCCGGATGACAGAATAGGACGCTGACTGAGCAAGCGGGAGGATTTTGATGTGCACCCATTTCTGGCCAGTTTGGTTGCTGGCACGTTTGTGCTGGTCATCGCCACATTCAGGGTTGCAGCCCGTCGGCGCCGCCAACGGCGACGCGACGAACTGATGCGCAACCTTAATCATCACGAGTGGTACCACGGTTCGCGACCACGGCGCCGGGGCGGGGCAACGCGCTAGCGCTGAGTCGTTCATGTGGGGCGAGTATCCCAATCGGTTTCGCGTACCTGGCATAGAGGTCGACGCGAAGGCGAGAGAGGGTGACGCACTGAGCACACATGCAACTCCCTCCGGCATTGACTTTCGCAAGCCGATTGATTCGTGTGGTGCCAGTGACGCAAGTGTGAACGCATGCATTGAAATGCTATGCATACCCTTACGGATTTTTTTCTTGCCAGCGCCAGTGATCGATGCACATGCGCTCGATGCCGTATTCTGCCTTCCAACCGATGAGTGATTGTGCCCTCGCGGGATTGGCATAACACTCGGCGATGTCGCCGGGACGGCGGTCTACGATTTCATACGGTACAGTACGTTCGCACGCCTGCTCGAAGGCCTTCACGACTTCGAGGACAGTGTAGCCGCGTCCAGTGCCCAGGTTCACGATGAAACCCTGGTCTCGCGCAGCCAGCGCATCGAGCGCTTTTAGATGTCCGTTTGCCAGATCCACAACGTGGATGTAGTCCCGCACGCCTGTACCGTCTGGCGTCGGGTAGTCGCCGCCGAACACGCGCAGTTTTGGCAGCTTGCCGACAGCCACCTGCGCGACAAACGGCATAAGGTTGTTCGGGATACCGGCGGGGTCTTCGCCAATCAGGCCGCTCTCGTGCGCGCCCACCGGATTGAAATAGCGCAACACCGCGATACGCCGCGACGGATCTGAGATCGCGACGTCACGCAGGATCTGCTCGGCGATGAGCTTTGATTGTCCGTATGGGTTGGTTGCGGTGAGCATGTAGGTTTCGTCGATGGGCGAGCGCTCCGGCGCGCCATACACCGTCGCCGAAGAACTGAACACGAACTGCTTGCAGCCGTACCTGCGCATCACGTCCAGGACCGTGAGCAGACATTCCAGGTTGTTGCGATAGTACTCGATCGGTTTGGCCACAGATTCGCCGACGGCTTTGAGTGCCGCAAAGTGGATCACGCCAGTGATTTTATGTGTCTCGAAGATGCGCGTAAGCGCCCGTGCGTCGCGCACATCTTCTTCGTAGAAGGTGAGTTGTTTTCCTGTGATCTTCTGGACGCGCGCGAGCGATGCCCGGTGGCTATTGACGAGATTATCTACGACGACAACGTCGATGCCTGCCTGCAGTAGCGCCACGCAGGTGTGTGAGCCGATGTAGCCAGCGCCGCCAGTGATGAGGATTGTGCTTTTGGTGTTCGTCGCCGAGAAGGAGTTTGCTGGAGTCATCAGATATTTTCAGAGCTTCATACCGGTGGGATTGCGGATCTGTTCGGGCAGATTCTCAGATCTGCGTCGCAGCGCCTGCACGGTGGCAAGGAGCCGCTGAAAAGCAACCAACTGGCCACTCACCTGCAGAGATTGACAGGCTTCTAACCTACCACGTGCTGCAAGGTAAGTCGGGGTGATTGCCGTATAGTGGAATGTTTTGGCGAGTTTGGTCTACGTGACCATTTTGACTGAGGTTCGGTCGGTTAAGCGTGAAAGCTACATCTTGTCATTGAAGCAATGCCGTCAGAACGATCGGTGAGCAAAAAAAAATCTATGGTCACCCCCGTTTTTGCAACCTTGATCGTTGACGTTGTGGTTGGCTTGCCTAAATCTATCCGGCGTCGTTGTGGGGATCACTCCCCGCGCCACGATGAGAGTCGCGCCTGATGGTCCTTAAAACCGCCGCGGCTTCGAGAGCCGATTTTTTTAACAGGTTGTCCGTCAGGCCGGTATGCCGTTCACGTCATCAAAGTTCAGCGGTCGCAAAACCAGGTGGGGGACTGCGGTAAAGCGTGGTTGGGGATCGGGCGCTCAGGCCGGCGCGTTGAGGCCCGGTCGCGCATCGAACGTGCCGTGGCGAGTCGCCAGTGCCCAGGCGGTGCGCGCCAGCTTGTTCGCCAGCGCGCAGGCCACGACGTTCGAGTGTCGGCGCGTGAGCATGGCGCGCACCCACTCGGCGAGCCGGCCACTCTGCCGATGGAGCTGCTGCATGTAGACGCGGGCGCACTGCACCAACAGGCGCCGGATGTTCTTGTCACCCCTCTTGCTGATGCCCAGCAGGTTCGCCCTGCCGCCCGTGCTGTATTGGCGCGGCACCAGTCCGATCGACGCGGCAAAGTCGCGGCTGCAGCCGTATTGCTTGCCGTCCCCCATTTCGGCGGAGAGCACGCTCGCCGTGATCGGACCCACGCCGGGGATCGTCAGCAAGCGCTGGCCGAGATCGTCGTCGGCGAGCTGGCGCGCCATCTCCTTGTCGATCTCGGCGATCTCCTCACTGAGGTACTTGAAGTGCGCATGCAGGCGCTCGAGGATCTCGATCAGGCGCGGCGGCAGCGTATGCTCGGCCAGCACGGCCGGCAGTCGCTTGATGACGGATTGCCCGACCGGCAGGCTGATGCCGAACTCAAGTAGAAAGCCGTGGATTTGGTTAACGGCCTTCGTGCGGTCACGAATCAACGAATCGCGCACACGGTGCAGTGCCGAGAGCATTTGCTGCGATTCGGTCTTCGGAGTAACGAACCGCATGGCCGGGCGCGACGCGGCCTCGCAGATCGCTTCGGCGTCCACGAAGTCATTCTTGTTACCCTTGACGAACGGCCGCACGAACTGCGGCGAGATCAGTTTGACCTGATGCCCGAAGCCCGCTAGCTTGCGGGCCAGGTGATGGGCGCCAGCGCACGCCTCCATGACCACCGTGCAGGCGTGAAACGCGGCAAAAAACTCAATCAGCTGCTTGCGCCCCACCTTCTTGCGAAACACGGCCTGGCCGTGCCGGTCCTGGCCGTGAAGGTGAAAGGAGTGCTTGCCCAGATCGATTCCAACCAGCGTCACATCCTGCATGATGGCCTCTCCAGAAAAGAAAACACCCTACAGCGTAACCCGCGTGTAGGGTGGGGGTGACCATCTCATTACCGCCAGGCATTGCCAGCCTGGCGGTGCGAGTCCGGGTTCGATCTAGTTCGGGGGGGGGGGCCGACCCGGTGGACCACATTAGGCTCTGGGCAGCACGAGCCAAACGTGATCGAGAATTTAACAGACGGGTTTGCCGTTTCGATTTCAATGGCGTTCATATGCCAGATTTTGGCCGACTGGTCCAGGTCCTGCGAGTTTGACGGCATCTTTACTTTACGAGCGATGAATATCCGTCATCTGTGAATGACTTGAGAATCGCGTGTCGTTTTTTCGGTGTCCTTCGTCGGAATATTTGTAGATGAGGTAAATGAGCCGGAAAACTGAAGATATCCAGCTCGGAACGATGAGCCCACGCTCTAGTTGTGTCACGCGAAACTGCAAACTGCGTTCCATTGAATATGTGCCGCCGAGGAAATCGCCTTCATGCTGATCGCTGTTCCGATGGCATGTGACACAGAATCTGAAGGTGTGTTCGCGGTGCCAACCCGGCCCCCCGAAACCGCTGGCGAAATAGGAACAATAGTTAGCGAATATCACGTACAGGTAGTATCGCGGCAAGCGGGTTTCGACGCGCTCATGAAGTGGTTTCGGCAACATTCGGTGACGCGCTTCTACTAGTACTGATCGGACAATACCGTCGACCTTTTCGCAAGAGACCGAATGGCGCGAGTTGGCGTGGTAGTTTGAGTGCTCTCTCCGCTGACGGGTATCGGCAACCGGTCACCACCCGTCAGCTCCCTTGCCGCACCGTCGTTGGTGACGGTGCGGCTTTTTTTTTGACTGAGCATAGTCTTCCGCCGTCCCGACAGCTATTAGCAACGAGGCATCCTTGGTGTTCTTCACTGGATCCGGAAGCCGCCCAACTCCGCATGGAACCCGGCCTGCCTCGATAGCCACTTAGAATCAGCAATTTGCGCGTCGCGCTCGCCCAAGGCAAAACCATGTTGATCGCTAAAGCGAGCCGGGATTATTAGTCCCTGTGGTGTCAAAAGGTAGTGAGGCTACTTGCGGTTTTAGCAAACGTACTTCGCTGGCAGGTCGCTCTTGACAGAAGCGGTCAGCGGAGACCCGAGCCATTGCGAGCTTTCGACCCAGCGAAAGGGCTATGGCATCTTGCAGAGCGGGCCTGCCATTCGCGCGACGTTTCGAGCGACAATTGATCGGCTGAAGCCGCCATCCTGCGATCGGTGGTCGTGCGTCGGCTGCAAGTTGATTTGTTGGTATTCGCAATTCGGTGTCGACGACTGGCGGTCACTCCACGCGGAGCCTCTCCTGCTGACGGAGCCTTAACGTGGCACGGCAATCGTCAATGATCCAGGCTTCTGAAGTGCTCGTATTCAGTTACCACTTCGAGGGACTTACCGCTCCATGTGATATTTTTAATAGAATGGCCGGAGTTTGTCAGACTTTTCAGAAAGAACTCGAATTTAGAGATTGGAATAGTCTGCGACGTGACCGCGACTTCGCGTCCCTCCGTAAGGGCAGAACTGCGTAGCGCGTCGTAGATGAGCTCAGACATCATTTCCATGTCACCAGATCGCAATGCCCTAGCGATGTCGTGAAGCGCGTCCGTAACTGCGCATATCAAAGGTAGCAATGTGTGTCGGTTAAGAAGAAGTAGATCGCGAATGAAGTTGGGGTCCGACTGTAGAACACGAGTTGCGCTTCGAAAGGACCCCGCGGCCAGTGTTAGCTTGCTTTCGCAATCGTTAGGCGCAACCGATACCTTGCCAAGAGAAACGGCAAGGGCATGAGGTAGGGCGCTTATTAGGGAGACTGCTTCATCATGCCACGCAACGCCGCAAATCTGCACGCGAGCGCCTAATGTTGTAATGACCTGGATGAGTGGAATAATCCTATCGACGTCTAGCGGACCGTCCGCTATCAGAATCCATTGTGCGCGCATGAAAAGTTCGGGGTCGGAGGAAGCGAAGCCATAGCCCTGAGTACCAGCCATCGGATGTCCTGGTATGAGAAATGAACATCCTTCTGGTTTGATGAATGTTCCATTTTTGTACGACGCAACATCCGTGACTGTAGGTGGCGAGCCGGCGCTATCAAGCATCTCGACGACTTGTTGAAGTACTGGCATATTGGCGTTTAAACTGACACAGACAAACACTATCGAACTCACCCCGAGTACTTCACGGAGGTCCGCAGCAATCCCAATCCCGGATGTCCGTGCCAACTCCAGTGCAGAGCGGTCCGTATCGGTACCGATTACCGAGATTCCACGGGATAAAAGGCCCTGTGCGATCGAGCCTCCAATCTGACCCAAACCCACGACGCCGATCGTCGTCACTTCGCTGCCTTTATCAGTTTGCTTTGGGAACGTAGATCGTTCCATATCTGATGGAAGCGCCGATATCTGTACATTTTGAGATCACCTACGCGTACGTCCCGATCCGGTACCTTGGCGTCATCGTTGATCTTCGTCGACTCCCAAATGCCCGTCATGATTCCAGAATCGGGCGACGGCGAGATCGAAAGTATGCCTTTTCTGGCACTGTACTTCTCGGAGCCAATGTGAACTTGATAGATGAGCGTAAGCTTGTCATCCTTGAAACTCGTGACTATTCCGTCGGCAGTGCCGAACGGGGCTGTGTCACCCGTCTGTTTCATGGCTGAAAAAGCGTCATCACCGTTTCGATATAAGTTAACGGAGTAGGTTAGCGTCGTGCCACCGGCCCAAAAACCGCGTGGTGCGATTACGGCGATGCCGAAGTTTCCTGTGGTTGATTCATATACCCATCGCCCGATGATTCTTCGCGCGAAGAATCGATATAAAAATTGTTCGAGTAAAACGATGAGCAGTCCAATTTTTAATCCCGCAAAGGCCGCAGCTAATAAGCTAGATACAAAGGGCCAAGACGGGCGAGATATGTCTCCTCCAGGTGCGATCCAGAGCAGAAAATCCGGGATCCGATCATCTATCGATTTAACGATTGCGAAAGCAATCAGTGCGATAGATACGGCAAATTGTCGAATAGACCTGTCATTCATATTATTTTTCTCTATTGCCTGAAACCATCGCTTCGAAAGCTTGCTTCGATAACAAGCCCGGGAGACTAGGGTAAGGCGCAGTAGGTCCGACCTGATCACCTGGCGCAGCATACGCGCCTAGGACTTTGAGACGGTATCCCTTGTCGTAAAGGAGCTCCACTGCCTTGCGAGTGGATCCATCCATAGGTGTGCCTGCGGCTGTGATGATAAAGACATACTGGCCCACGGCAATCTTTGACGGACGGGAATGGATGGAGAATATATTGACCCTATTCCTAGCAAAGGCGCCAGTCAGTTCAGCAAGTACGCTACGTGACTCCGATGGCGGCAGAATTGCCAGCATGCATTTGCAGTCGCCAGTCGGTGCATCGAAGTGACGGGACAGCATGAGAAACCTTGTGTACGCGCCTCTGAAATCTTCTATGTTGCTTTCGATTGTGTTGAGACCGAATTGGCCTCCTGCAGACGGCGACGCAATCGCCCCGTAGCGCGCATCTCCTCGTTCAGCAACGATGCGGCATGCGTCAGCAGTGGAGTTTGCACCTTGCTCTGTCAGTGCTGTCTCGCCGGCCTGCTGAAACTGCGTGCCCGTGATGTCCAACTCCCCTGAGGGCGCGCCAGAAGCACTCAACGTGTGGACTGACTCGGGCGCCTCGGTCGCTCTGGTGCCGCAGTGCGGCCATGCGACGACACTGTTCAATTGGGTGGGCGTCCCGGATGCATCGACGGGCTCCGATTCGAACGCGTTATAGACGAAGCATTGATCGATGAAGCGCGGCGGCGGCACTTCTTTAGAGGCGTTCTCCTGTTTTCCGTGCGGCGATGATGTGGGTTGGTCGTACTTGATGATATGCGACACGAAGAGTGACTTGCGATCGTCCTCATAGAGCTTGATCAACTCCTTGGTCGATCTAGCGAGGCCCTGGCTCCGCTCTCCCTGGATGTAGGCCGCTTTCGGATCCGCGATCCTGTTAGCCGGGACTGGTCCGCCGACAATGTTTCTTGGGCTTTTCTCGATCGCCAGCACGTAACCGGGATAATGCAGGGCTTCACCTTTCGGGAAATAGAGCGTGGAGTGAAACTGCCGTTCGTACAAGCCGGCTACATCGAGATTCTTTTCCTGTGGGTCAAGGACAGTCTGGATGTCCCCGCACGAGGTTACGAACAGTAAGGTGGACGCTGCCACGATGAACCGAGAGATAGCCATTGCGAACTCCGATCTCTTCTATTGACATCCGGGATTGGCCGGGTAGTTCACAGGAAGGAGGAAGCCACATTTTGTTAATCAGTATTGCTTATATATTTGAACGTTCGTTGCGGAATTTATGATTTGCCTTGGTTCCTATCCCGGGAAGTAGACAGGCGAGGCGAAACGGCCTCGGATTAGAATAAAGGCTAGTTAGGCAAACATAAGTCCACTAGGCGGATTGCGGGCGAAGTGTGGGCTGCCGAACGGAACGATATACTGACTCATGCAGAAGTGCTGTGCATCGTAAGTCATTGGTAGGGTTCGTCGAGGAGCCCGGAGCGGAGGGCTGGTCCGTGCTTGCACATCCTTTGTCCGGGGGGCGCGATCCGCATGCCATTCGAACGCCACGTTCGGGGGCTCAACGTCAGTCGATCGCGTTGGCTTGCATTTCAACCGACCGGCGATGCCACGTTTGATGCCTGCCATATTCGAGCGAATTCCTCGTTCAATCCGTATAAACACGATGTCTTGATTTTTAAATCGGTGTCCTACTCTAGAATGCGTATTGCCATGCTGATGGTGAGCCGAACACGGTTTTAATAAGCCTTTGGGGTGGAGGAAACGGGCATGAGTCGAGGCGGAAGACGGCGGTTCATCAAACTCGCGGCAGCCGGAACCATTCTGGCCGGCACTTCGGCAGGTGCCGACGGGCCGGGCATCCGAAAGATCATGCCGGATCAGAGCATGCAGAAGCTCGGGTTTTCGAGTTACAACTTCACCGACGGCGCCTTCGAGCACACGGTGTATGTCAAGGGCGCGGGACCAGTCGTCATCGTGATGCACGAGTTGCCGGGCTTCAATGAATACACGGTGCGATTCGTCGACCGGCTCGTCGAGCACGGGTTTGGCGTGCATGCTCCGCACCTGTATGGACCGATGATGTGGTCTGCGTCGATCTTGAACTATGCGCGTTTGTGCATCAGCAAAGAGTTTGGCTACCTCCGTACCAATCGCTCGGCGCCGGTGTGCGACTGGCTTCGCGCGCTCTCGCGTTCGCTCGCTCAGGACAATTCGATTGGGCGCATCGGCTTGATCGGAATGTGTCTGACCGGCGCCTTCGTCATCCCTGTGGTGATCGAGACCGGCGTGCACGCGGGCATCATCTCGCAGCCGGCTATTCCGATCTCGCTGCGCTATGTCGCGACGAGCGGAAGCGCTGGCGATGGGGACTGGATGAGGGAAATGAATGTCTCGAATGCGGACCTCGAATCGGCCGCGAAACGCTGCGCACGGGATGGCGTAGCCATCATGGTGCAACGCTTCAAGAATGACGTCTTGAGCGTGCATCCGCGCGTCGAAAGAATCGTCGAGGTGTTCGGCTCCAATGCGACGCTTCACGAGTACGACAATTCCGGCACGGACCCGCATCCGCACGCGATACTCACCTATGAATACGACGCAGCCGGCGATGACGATCCGGTGAATTCGCAAGCACCGAATTCGACGCGCGTCGCCTTGCAGAGAGTGGTTGCGTTCCTGCATGAGAATCTCGACGTTCAACCGACGTAAGCCCGGTCGGAGACCGTCCATGTGTAAATTGTCTTTTTGACGCAAAAACAATGGATTCCCCCGGATGAGGCTGCTGAAGGTCGCGTCAGGTGTCGAGAAGTACAAAGGGCATTATTGCAACTAACAGGCAAATTTCTTCCAAACTGGCCACCACCTTTCGGCGACTGCGCTGGCCGGTGGGTGAGCAACGGCGCCATTGCAGATGCCACGGCCTTTGTGGAGCAGGCTGCTGCACGTAGTTTGCATGTAGGAGCGCCGCGGTGCTGCAACACAACGTTTGCGACGCGGAGGCCTCAATGGCGGTTGCGGAGCAATTCTACTCGCTAGCTACTTGAGGAATCCTTATCGGAAAATCGATTGATACAACGTCCACAATAGCGTCACTGCCGTTGGTGGTTGTGGCGGGATGCGTGATCGGGTTCGTGTAGCGATTCGACGAGCGCTGCGGCGCGCAATCGAAGCGCGCGAACGCAGCGAGCTCGCGGCCGAAGTCCAGCACGAGCGTTTCATGCCGTGCCAGCCCGACGCGCACCGTAGCCATACGAGCTGGTGCGGTGCGATCAAGAGTGCGCCGACACAACCACCGCCGCGCCGCATGTCGCTGCGGATGACCGGTGGCGCGCCGGTAGCGTTTTGCACGGCGAGCGGGAGTCCCTCGTGGTGAGGCGCTGAGGTCTTCGTCCCACAACTACATCATCGAACGCATCGAACGATCGTGTCTGGGGCGAGCGTCCGGGGGCAGCCGCGCACATTTGCGGACATCTCCCTGCATGGCAGAATGCGCGGAACGCGCTACTCGTCGGCGATTTGCGCGACGACAAGCCACAACTAATGTTCGAAGTTCGTGCGGTTGCGAACGTTCGTCTTCGAAAAATGAACCTATATCCATGTAGTGGACGTCGCCGCTGGCCGCCCAAACGCTGAGGAGGCACGCATGGACCTTCTGAAACTTTCTGTTTGCGCAGCGGCGGTGGCGGCCGCTACGTTCGCCGGTTGCTCCTTGTACAACAAGCGATATGAAACGGCCAATCTCGCCCCGCCGCCGTACGATCTGAAGATCGTCCAGATCGACGATTTTGGCTCGTTCTGGGACGCTACGAGGGCGAATCAAACGCTTGAAGAAATCAAACAGGCGACGCAAGAGGGCAACGTTCTAGTCGTGCTGTTTATCCACGGCTGGCATCACAACGCCGCGGACGACGATGAGAACCTGCTCGATTTCAATAAGACGTTGCAGGCGCTGAGCAACGTGATCAATACACCGGTGCGACAGGCGCTGCGCGAGCAACTGACCGGGTCGAAGGAACTGCGCCTGATCGGCGTCTATATGGGCTGGCGCGGGCGGTCGTTGCCGGGCTTCCTCGACTACGCGACGATGTGGTGGCGCAAGAGTGCGGCCGAGCGAGTCGGAGACGGAGATGCGTCGGAGTTTATCGAGCGCCTCGACCGGATCTATCTTCGCCGCAACACATCGCCCCCCGATAGCGGGCCGGCGGAGCCGAAGCCCACCATGGGGCTCGTCACGATCGGCCACAGCTTCGGCGGACAAGTCTTGCTTCGCGCGATCGCGCGCTCATTCGAGTATTCGCTCGCCGAGCGCGCTCCCTGTTTCGCCAACGTTCTGAAACCTGTCTCGGATCCCCGCGCGGCCGTCGCCGAGCACACCCCGGTCGATAGCCTCGGCGACCTGAACATCCTCGTCAATCCGGCAACCGAGGCGTACCAGTTTGCCCGGATCGACGCGCTGTACCGGCAGTTGGCTTACCCCGAGACGCAGACGCCGCAGGTCGTCGTTTTTTCCGCGGACAACGATGTCCCGCGTAAATCGTTTTTCCCGATTGCACGCGTCTTGACGCGGCCTTTCCGGCCGGGCTTTCGCCCCGATGACGATAACTATCAGGGCGCGCTGTGGGGCAAGGCGCTCGGCGAGTTGCCGCAGCAACAGACACACGACCTAAGCCTCGTGCAGCGTCCCGATTCACTGACCGACGCGGACTATGCCGGACCCAATCCAGGCGCGAAGATCGAGGCGTTCGATTTCACCGGCGCGGAGGTTGTCTTCAAAGGCGTGGGGCTGACACCGGTCCAGCAGCACGTCCCCGGCGGCCCGAATTTCACGCCGTTCAGCCCGGTCGTCGTTGCCGTCACCCATCAGGACATCATCGATGGACACACCGGCATCTTTGGCGAGACGTTCAGAAATTTTCTGGTCGATTACGTCGCATACGTCGAGGGCAAGCGGGCGCTGTTGAAGTTCCGCAAGCACGTCCAGTTGCGTTCGGGCATGCCCGCAGCCGGGCAGCCGCCGGCGGTGCAGTCGGTGTCCGCGGCGGTGCAGGTTTGCCCGTGAGATGGGCTCCTCGACGCCTCAGCCAACCGGCGCCGAACCGCAATACCGTCGCAGCCATGCAATATTCGGGGTGGTCGCGATCCCCGGCGCCGTATCGAGCACGACGCGCCCATTGACCGACCGCTCGACACCCCTAGCGATCGGCGTTTGCAACTGTTCGCGCAAGATTCGCCATTCTTCCAACGGACGATCGCAGCGCAGCGGTTCTTCGACGCACGTCAGCGCATACTCATCGAGCAGTTCAGCCATCGAGAGCGCCGTGTCGATCGAGGCACTCCGTCCAATCGATGGATCCATCGCCGGCGAGCTTGTTGAGACGTTCGAATCGGACATCAACGCGGCCGTGTTTCTCGTGAGCCAGGCGATCGCGTTTGGCGGAAGCTCCGCCCTTGAGATGTTGTCGCAGGGACAGCGAGCCCGAGTGATGCGGACCGTCCATCATCTGCGATATGGCCTGTGCGCGTTAGCCGCACATGAAACCTGGACTTGTGGGCAATCGCCTGCGTTAAAACTCGAACACAGTGGGCGCGGGCGGCAAGCGACGACAGAGGCCGGATCACGCGGCCCTGACTACCCGACATCGGAGCTGATGGGAGCCCCTTTAGAGACGACTCGCCGCTGCTGATGGCGTACGTCGCTTGCCGATGGAGTTGAGCCGTACCTCACACGGGCCGATTTGCGTGGCGTTACTTTCACGATCGGTCTACCGGGGCGGCGATGGCTTATCGGGAGGGTCGAGGCTAAAAATTCGCGCTATCAGTGCCTCGATCATGCGGAAGAACCCGTCCGCACCGTAGGCGGCAAGGAACGCAATCGCAGGCGTCGACAACGCTAACATGCCAGCGCCGGAGTTCACCGCGGGAACGGAGTCGGGCCTGAATAACAGCCCAGTCGCCGTCCCGGCAATAGCACCGAGGATCAGGCGGATAGCGATAAGCGTTTCATCTCGAGGAGCCAAAGTGCTACCGGTGACGCGGTTTCCAATGTTGCGCAGGAAGTACGCGATTGCGCCGAGGAGACCGAAAAAAACCGGCAATACATAGTTCGTGTATGCAGACAGAACCAGCTTGACTGACTGGACGTTTTCAGGATGACCTTCCCTCCATGATGGTTCTATTGAAGCCGGGAAGATCCATATCTGCGTCAAGAATCTGTAACGTTCAGCGAACGCCGCGACGTCCTTGATCGACTTCTCGTAGAGTGCTTGGTTAAAGGATCGCTGATTGCATAGAAGCTTCATTTTGCTACTGCGTTCTGCTATTGTTCGCACGTCGCACAGCAAGTCCGCAGTGCCCTTCGCAAGAGTAGGAGCCCCGCTTGCGTTTTCTGCCTTTTCCGAATCGACCTGCGTGTATATCTGACTTATCGAGTCGTCAACTGCTTTATGGGCTTCCTCGAACCGAGCGGTCAACACTGTTCCGTATACGACGATCGCCAAGATTACCGTAGAGATAATGGTCCACACCCAACCGAAATACCGCATGAGCGTATGAAGCGATTGCAGTCCTTTCGCACTCGCGACAAGGCCGGGATAAGCCATTTCGGAGCGGGAATATCCAGCGTCATTCTTGGCTGAATGGTCATTGGACTCGTGCTTCTGCAGGAACATGCGCGTGTAGGCGATCGTCAGGCCGGACGCTGGATACGCTAGCGCGTTCAATTAGTCTTTCACACAAAGAAGGAGTGCTGCATTGTATGCCTTCACCCGCTTATCTTCCGCCGACGGGGGCGGATATCGTAGCTCGCAAATGCGCTCAATTGTCTGGTGCGCTGTCAGCGTGCAATCCGCACCGGCTGGTCCCGGAATCTTGATGTCGCCCATATCCCAAATATGAACATCGGGGCGCCCGGATACATAGTCCAAGAGCAAGTGAACCTCATTGAGATCGCGAACAAAAATAACCTCCGCGAGCCTTGATGTCCTTGCTGTGACATCGCGATCGGGCTCGGTCTCGGGAGCCGGATTTGCCAGTCGGTCCATAGGGGCCTCCATCAATTTGCAGCTGTCGCAGGAAGGCGTTGCCGATGATCGGTGTATGTGCGGCATCATCGAGTGAGCCTTGCTCAGCAAAATGTTATGTGGCTCTTCTGGAGAGAATTTGACTTCGATCAAGTAGGCATGTGGGGCGAAAGTCCCGCGGCCGCGGCAGAATAGACGGGCGACTGGAACACAGAGAGACACAGAAAGCGACCAGCGTATGGGCGAAGAGAAGTTGCAGAGGCTTCTCCGTCGCCAAGAGCGCCAGAGGCAGAGCTTTTGGTCACACGGAGATGGTGTGGTGGGATCGACCGGCGGCAGCCAAATGATGTTCGAATGTCTCTGCTGTCCCGGCGATGAGAGTTCGACGCCGGCCGTTCGCAGTTGACGGCCGCTGTGACAAGTTTAATGCCAGCGACGCTTGCACTTTTAATCCGGTCTACGGCGCTCCGGCTAGCTTCCCAGTAAAGACCGAAGCAAACGAAAGGGGCGGAAACAGAGAAACCAAACCGAACGCTACTGCGCCACAACTCGACTCCACCGTTCTCACCCTTTCTCAGGGCCCGGCTCAAATGTCACTTGCTCGTCTTGGGAAAGAAGGTCGGATAGTTCAGAAGCGGAGCGGCGCTTCATCTTCTTTTCGAGCTTGCGATCGTACTGCTGGTCGTTGGCCTCTGAGGCATGAGCCTTGCGGGCGTACTGCTGGACGAAGCGACTAAGCTCGCCAGCCGGCCGAGTTTTTGTGCGGTTCGTAGCCGTGTGTGGATCCGGCGCTAATCCAAGTCACGTCTTGCGTCAGCACCCGTCGCCGAAATATGGGCACGCACTCAATGAGCCATGTAGACTCACTTCCCGTCCGCTGATGTCAGTAGTTCGACATCCACGGTTACCGGCGTATTCGACGATGGGAACACGAAGCGGTGCTTGAGGCGATGCAGTCCAGGCTGGATCGCCAGCTCGACGCCATGACGATGCGACGGCGGACGGTCGAGCACGTGTTCGACACACTCAAGCACTGGATGGGTGCGACGCACTTCCAGACGCGCGGACTTGGTCATGTCGGCGCTGAAATGAGTTTGCATGTGCTGGCCTACAACCTCAAACGCGTCATCAGGATTCTCGGGTTCGCAAAGACGATGCGTGCAATGAAGCTGGCAGGCGCGTGAACTCGCGCGCCGACGCTGTTCGTCGGCAAATGCAATTACGCTATCTGTCCGTGTGCCGCCCCAGCGCAATCGCGCTCCCAACCGAGAGTCGCCGATAGTGTGTTCCGCGTGTTTTTACACACCCTCGGCCGTATCCAGCCCGATTGCTGACTCGTGCGGCTGGCGGTTCACCGCGTGACGGCAAATTCGCCCGGGAAGACTGAGCACAGTGCCGTGCCAGCGTCCGCCTTCGCGCGAGGACCCAGGATCCCGATCGTACGCAACGCCCTTGTGCAGGGGCTGCACCGGGGATCCGTTGCACCGGCCAGCGAAGGTATGGCTTCCCCTCTTTGGCGCAGCTAACGGTCATCTCCGCCAGCACTCCACAACCGCCGGTTCCCGGCGCGTAACCCGGCTAGTCCATTGAACCATTGAAATTGCACCGATCTAATAGTGCATGGGCAAGATGAATCTGAGTGAGACCGAGCGCGAAGAACTGATGTCGATGCAGCGCAGCCGCACGATGGCCGTCGGCCACGTGA
>NZ_JBFPKI010000035.1:0-17019 GCF_040948675.1 Paraburkholderia sp. BR14312 | reverse complement strand
TCGATCGATTCGCGCAGCGACCTCTACGCATTCGGAGTCACGCTCTATCAGATGCTCACAGGGACCCTGCCGTTCACCGCGGCCGATCCGATGGAGTGGGTACATTGCCATGTTGCACGCAACCCGGTACCGCCCGGCGCGCGGGTAGCAAGTGTGCCGGCTGTCGTCTCGGAACTTGTCATGAAGCTGCTCGCCAAGACTCCCGAGGAACGCTATCAGACTGCGGCCGGTGTCGAGCATGATCTGCGGCGGTGCCTGTCCGATTGGCAGCGCCAGCACCACATCGATGCCTTCGTGCTGGGTGAACGTGACACATCCGACAAGCTTCGCATCCCCGAGAAGCTTTACGGGCGCGAGCGCGCGATAGAGGCCATGGTCGCTGCGTTCGAGCGCGTCGTCACGAGCGGCACGCCTGGGCTGGTGCTGGTGTCCGGCTATTCCGGCATCGGCAAGTCCGCAGTCGTCAACCAATTGCACAGGGCGCTTGTACCGCCGCGGGGGCTGTTCGCGTCGGGCAAGTTCGACCAGTACAAACGCGACATACCCTACTCGACACTGGTGCAAGCCTTTCAGGGGCTGGTGCGACCGCTCCTTGGCAAGCACGACAGGGAACTGGCCATCTGGCGCGACACGTTGATCGGGGCACTAGGGCCGAATGCGCGCCTTATGACCGAACTGATCCCGGAACTGAAGCTCATCATCGGCGATCCGCCACCCGTCCCGGAACTCGAACCTCACGAGGAGCGACGCCGCTTCAAGCTCGTTTTCCGGCGCTTCATCGGTGTCTTCGCCCAACGTGAACATCCGCTGGCCCTGTTTCTCGATGACCTGCAATGGCTCGACGCCGCGACGCTGGACCTGCTGGAAGATCTCCTCATCCGCCCAGACCAGCGATACCTGATGCTGATCGGCGCCTACCGCGCAAATGAAGTTGATGCTGAGCATCCACTAATGCGCAAACTTCAAACCGTCAGGACCACAGGCGCAAGGCTCGACGAAATTGCCCTTGAGCCGCTCGCCCGCGAGCACGTGGAGCAACTGATTGCCGAAACACTTTGCTGCGAGCGTGAACGCGCCGCACCGCTTGCCGCGCTCGTGCATGAGAAAACGGCCGGCAATCCGTTTTTTGTGATCCAGTTCGTGCACACGCTTGCTGATGTCGATCTGGTCACCTTCGACCATGACGCGACCTGCTGGCGCTGGGATCTGCCCAGCATTCACAGCAAGGGATATACCGACAACGTAGTGGACCTGATGGTCGCGAAGCTCGCACGCTTGCCCATCGAAACGCAGCGCGCGTTGCAACAGCTCGCCTGCCTTGGCAACGCCGCCCCCGTCGCGATGTTACCGAAGGTTTTGGGGGTCTCCAGGCAGGCGGTCCGGGCGCTACTGCAGCCAGCGGTCGATCAAGGGCTGGTCGAGCAACTGGAACTTGCCTACCGGTTCGCACACGACCGCGTACAGGAAGCGGCGTATTCATTGATCCCGGAGCGCTCGCGCGCCGGCGCCCACCTGCGTATCGGACGCCTGCTCGCGGCGCTAACGCCCGCTGACAAACGTGAAGCGGCGATCTTCGAGATCGTTACACAACTGAACCGTGGCGCAGCGCTGGTGACCTCCCGGCAAGAGCGTGAGCAGCTGGCCGGGTTCAACCTGAGCGCCGGCCAGCGGGCAAAAGCGTCAACAGCCTATGCATCGGCGCTCACCTATCTGAGCGCCGGTGCGGACCTCATGCGGGACGATTGTTGGGAACGCAGGCGCGATCTGGTCTTTGCGCTGCAGTTGAACCTTGCCGAATGCGAATTCCTCACCGGCCGGTTATCGGTCGCGCAAGAGCGACTAGCCGTGCTATCAAGCCGTGCCAGGACCACGGTCGAACAGGCGCAGGTCATGTGTCTGCAAATGGATGTCTATCTGACCCTCGACCAAAGTGGTCACGCAGTCGACGTCTGTCTCGAGCATCTCCGGCGCGTTGGTATCGACTGGTTAGCGCATCCGGAAGAGAGCGACGTACAACAGGAGTACGAAAGCATCCGGTCACGGCTCGGCGGCAGGACGATCGGGACGCTCATCGATCTGCCTCTGATGAAGGACCTGCCGTCTCTCGCGACCGCCAACGTGCTGAGCAAGCTCCAGAGGCCGGCCTGGTTCTTTGACGCGAACCTGGCTTCCCTGGCCATATGCAAGCTGATCAGCCTTAGCCTGGAGCATGGCAACTGCGATGCGTCGTGTTTTGCGTATGTCATGTTCCCGCGGATTGCTGGACCACGCTTTGGCGATTACCACGCTGGAATCCAGTTCGGCCAGCTTGGCTTCGATCTGGTCGAGCGCCGTGGGCTCAAACGCTTCGAGGCGGTGACATATCTCTGCTTCGCCCTCTATGTCGTGCGCTGGACAAAACATGTGTGCGTTAGTAGCGAGGTGCTGCGCCGCGCATTCGAAGCAGCGAGCCGGATCGGGGACGTCCCGTCTGGCGCCTATACGTGCTGCCATATCGTATCAGACCTGCTTTTCGCCGGTGCACCATTGATCGAGGTCGAGCGCGAAGCCGAACAGGGCCTCGCGTTCGCCAGCAAGGCGCGTTTCGGTCTTGTCGTAGATAACATCACTACGCAACTCGCGCTGATCCGGATGCTCCGGGGCTCGACGCTGAAATTCGGTCACTTCGACGACGACGAATTTAACGAACTTCGTATGGAACAGCATTTGTCCGGAAACCCCGCGCTCGCAACGGCCGCGTGCTGGTACTGGATCCGGAAACTGCAGGGACGATTCCTTGCAGGCGACCATGTGGCCGCCATCAACGCGGCGTTGATGGCGCAGCAGCTACTGTGGAGTTCGTCATCGCACCTGGAGGAAAGCGAATACCATTTCTTCGGTGCACTGGCACGGGCCGCACATTGTGACCGTGCCCCGGCCGCGGAGCGACAGCAGCACCACGACGCGATCGCCGCACATCACCGGCAGTTGGAGATCTGGGCAGAGAACTGTCCGGAGAATTTTGCAACCCGTGCGGCGCTGGTGGGCGCCGAGTTGGCTCGCCTGAACGGCTGCGATGTCGAAGCAATGCGTCTCTACGAAGAGGCCATGCGCTCGGCGCGTACACATGGCTTCGTACACAACGAAGCACTTGCCAATGAACTCGCGTCAGGCTTCTACGCGGCGCGAGGCTTCGACAGGATTGCCCGCGTGTATTTGCAGGACGCACGCCGGGGCTACCAACGCTGGGGTGCCGAAGGCAAGGTACGCCAACTTGAAGCGCTGTATCCGCTTCTCGGGGACGAAGAGCGAGCGCCCGGCCCGGGCAGCACGATCGGCACCCCCGTTGAACACCTCGACCTTGCTACTGTCATCAAGGTGTCGCAGGCCGTTTCCGGAGAGATCGTCCTGGACAAGCTGATCGATATGGTCATGCGCACTGCGATCGAACAGGCGGGCGCCGAGCGAGGATTGCTGATTCTTCCAGACGCTGGCGGACAAAGGATAGTCGCGGAAGCCAAAATCGCGGGGGACACACTCCGCGTGCAACTACGCGATGACCCCGCGAGCCCCACCGTGATACCCGAGTCGGTCCTCTATCATGTGTTGCGAACGGGCCAGAGCGTCATTCTCGACGATGCCACACGCTCGTCCGCGTTCGCTGCAGATGCCTACATCCTCCAGCATCGAGCCCGCTCAATTGTGTGTCTGCCCCTGACGAATCAGGCCAGGCTTATCGGCGCCCTGTACCTCGAAAACAACCTAGTCACCCGTGCCTTCTCGCCAGCGCGAATTGGTGTGCTGCGGCTGCTCGCGTCGCAAGCGGCAACCTCGATCGAGAATACCCGACTGTACCGCGACCTGAAGGAGCGCGAGGCCCGGATCCGGCGACTCGTCGACGCCAATATCATCGGCATCATTGTGTGGAACGCAGAGGGCGACATCCTTGAGGCCAATGAGGCATTCCTGCGCATGGTGGGATATGACCGCGAGGATATTGTTTCAGGTCGTCTGCCCTGGCGAGACCTGACCCCAGTGGAGTGGCGCGAAAGCAGCGAACGGGCTCTCGCGCAGATCGGGCACCAGGGAGACATTCAGCCGACTGAAAAAGAATACTTCAGGAAGGATGGCAGTCGTGTGCCCGTCCTGGTCGGCCGCGCGGCATTCGACGGCAGTGGGAAGGAAGGCGTCGCGTTCGTGATCGATCTGACGGTGCTCAAGGAGGCGGAGCGCCGCCTGCGCGAGTCCTATGAGATGCTGCGGGAACTCACGTCACATCGCGAAATGGCTCGCGAGGAAGAGCGCAAGCACATCGCGCGTGAAATGCACGACGAACTTGGACAGCACCTCACCGCGCTTCGCCTGCAGGCGTCGGCATTACGTATGCAACTGGGCAACGATCGCCCGGAACTGGTCGAGCAGACGCAGGCGCTGATTGCGCTGGTGGACAAAACCATGCAGGTCGTCAGGGGCGTCATCGCGGCGCTGCGCCCTGCGGCACTTGACACCGGCATTGCAGCGGGGCTCGAGTGGCTCGCGGCCGAGTTCAACCGAAACGGTCGCACGGTATGCCGCCTGCACTTGCCCGACGAGAATATCGTCGTGAGCGAGCCCTGCGCTGTCGTGCTGTTCCGCCTCGTTCAGGAAGCGCTGACCAATGTCGCCCGCCACGCAGCGGCGCCCCATGTGGTCATCATGCTGGAGCGGACAGGGGACTGCTGCCTGCTCGAAGTGCGCGACGACGGTCGAGGATTCGATGTTCAGCCGGCCAAAAAGGGTTCATTCGGACTCGCGGGCATGGAAGAACGCGTTCTGATGCTGGGCGGTCAGATCAACGTTATCAGTTCGCCGGGAGCCGGCACGACAATCAAGGTGAAACTTCCGGACCATCCGGCCTCATCGACATAGCCGTGGCATCGTGGACGCGTATTCGACATGCACCCTTCCACGACCGACAACCCGGAGCGGCCATGTCTACACGGTCGCACGGGCACTCCCCCCCGCACGCACGCCGTCGTGCCCGGGCGCGCGAGTTGCCCGTCTCGGACATCGCCGGTATCAGGCCAACGGCAAAGTCGTCTTGATCGAAGTGTCGGCCGCAACCGATTAGTCGAACCCGAATCCGGCCGCGCAGACGATCCTGCTTCAATCGCGTACCCGCGCGCTGCCCCCGGTCGCAGCGAACCTGTGGACAATCAAGGCGCCCGCTCGGTACGGTGGAGGGAGGCAAGGCCTGGTTTTCGCGAAATTGCTTTGCTTTCCACGAAGTATGCACTGCAAAACGCAAGCTCGCCATTTTCGGCGATAATTCGCACTTCGCGGTTTGCAATCTGGACGACGCAGTTTTCTCCCACTGCTCACGCACCGATGCAAGCCACTGGCGTTGTCTGCGTGTGAGATAGAACGGCCAGAGATCCCGCCTGTCCCCGTTGGGCTGTTGTCGAAAGCGAAAGGCCACCTCGCATCTCTTCGTCATGTGTTCCCGTCCCGCCATTGGCAATGAGGGGTTTGTGCGACCGGGACCCTCGTCAGAGTAGCCGACAGACCACGTTCGCCTTTAGTCCCGCATCGGCTATCCTTTCTGCCACGCCGGACATTTGTTATTCCTTTCGGTTCTATTGCAATAGCAGAGGCTGGTATGCTGCGGGACCTTACCGAATGCTGTGAACGACAATGAAAGCCCTGAGTCCGGCGGTAGCCAAAGTGCTGCAGCGGTTGCACTATCCGCTCGAGATAATGTTGGTGTGCGTGCGTTGGTACGTGGCCTACCCGCTGAGCTTGCGCAATCTTCAGGAGATGAGGGCCGAGCGCGGGATCGCGGTCGATCATTCGACCGTGCACCGGCGGTGCCATCAAGCTTCTGCCGGTACTTGAAAAGGCGTTCCGCCGCTGCAAGCGCCCGGTCGGCAAGAGCTGGCGGGTGGACGAGACGTACGCCAAGGTGCGTGGCCAGTGGAAATACCTTTATCGCGCTGGGGACAAGGCCGGAAAGACGGTGGATTTCCTGCTTCGAGCCCATCGTGACAAGGCTGCCGCCCGTCGCTATTTCGAGAAAGCCATCGACCAGAACGGCGAGCCGGAGACGATCACTATGGATAAGAGCGGCGCCAATCTGGATGCCCTGCACGCCATCAACGCCGAACGGGAAGCGCCCATCAAGATCCGCCAGATCAAATACCTGAACAACGTTGTCCGAACTTATCGCGACAGAGCCTTGGCGCCTACCGCCGCATGCCTCCTGTCGAACTTCGTCCGGCGTGTCAACGTGCTCTTTTCACGTGGTGAATTGCGAGGTATGAGCCATGGACCGCGATCTGGAGGAGTTCTGTGACGCCTGCAGTCTCATGGGCTCCGCACGACGCTCTTTCGGGGGCCTGGCGGCCAATGAGTCGGACAACAATGAGCCGGACAATTCCGCAGACGTCCGCATGCTTGCGAGAGCACTCAACGAGGCCACGTTCCGGTAGCTCACGTAACAGGTAGTCCTGCCTATGGCACAGGGATATGTTGACGCCTCGCGTGTAGTTGAGCGGCACGTACCGAGCGAGGGGTACTTAATTCTTCAATCAATCTTTTTTCAAACTTCGTCGGCCGCCTGCGTAAGCGCGTTTGGAAATCTGGTTGCATGGATAGCGCGTTGAACATCGCGTACACGCGGGAGCAGAAGCATCGTCTACGGACGCAAGACTAAGGGTATCGGCCAACTCAGTGTGCCAAGTGGTTGGTCGTATTGCCGAAGCTCGTGCAGTTCGTGTTGACGGGCCTATTCGTTGCGTAGATGGCTCACCTTGAAGAAGAGATGTGCACTTCCGGGTGTCGGTTGACCAATCGGGAGACAGGCCTACTTCGCCCGACCGAGTGGCACATCGAGCGTTATTTTGACCCGCTCCATCGCGACAAAGGTACGGAAGCTTCGAACGTTGCCCTCCGCGAAGAACAGCGCCCGCGTTAGGGCCGTGTACTCCGCCATGTCCCGCGTGCAGAAAATCAGGATGAAGTCGACGTCGCCGGTCACGTAATAGCACTGCTGGACTTGCTCGCAGGCATCGAACCGTGCCTTCATCGCATCGAGCAACTCTATCGCCTCACTCTCCGCGGAAACGTGAGTGATTATCGTGACCCGGGAACCGAGCGTATCGGGATTCAGTAGGCTGCGGTCCGCAGCAATGACGCCAGCACTTCTAAGCTTCTGAAGCCTTCGCGCCACGGACGGGACGGACAGGTTCACTTCATGCCCGATCTCACGATGGGGCATCTGGTTGTTCCGTTGCACGATTGCGAGGATCCGCAAATCGAAAGCGTCTAGCTCGACATCACGAAGATTCGACATGAGAAATTTTCTCGAAACGTGGGCGCAAAAGAATAAATAATAAAGGTTTACTCGCAATAAACTGTTCATGTCAAGCGCTTTCGGTCACCGCTGCTAGAGCAGCTGACGGCTGGGGACTTCGGCACCCTCCCACCCCGTTTCGTATTCCCACCGAAGATCATGAAAACCAGACAACTTTTCAACACGTTGATGGCGGTCTCAATTGGCGCGTCTGCATCGGCGGCCGACGCAGACGTTACCGTCAAAATTGGCCAGGTTTCGCCTCTGACTGGCGAGCTCGCACACATCGGAAAGGATGACGAGAACGGAGTGCGGCTTGCAATCGAGGACTTGAATACCAGGAAGCTGAAAATCGCCGGCCACTCGATCACCTTCGAGCTAGATTCGCAAGATGACGCCGCCGACCCGAAGACCGCAGTGACGGTCGCACAGAAGCTGGTAGACGACCGTGTTGCCGGCGTCGTGGGGCATGCCAACTCCGGCACATCGATTCCCGCTTCGAGGATTTACGCAGGCGCTGGAATTCCGATGATTACCGAATCGGCTACTAATCCATTGCTGACCCAGCAAGGACTCAAGTCGGTGTTTCGAATGGTCGCAAACGATGTCCGCCAAGGCTCGGTCATCGGAACTTATCTGGTACGAGACCTGAAAGCTCCCAGGGTTGCAATCGTGGACGACCGTACAGCGTACGGCCAGGGCCTCGCTGACCAGATTGAGAAGGCGGTGCAGTCCGCCGGCGGTACCGTCGTCGACCGCGAATTCGGGACCGACAAGACAACCAACTGGATGGCGGTTCTCACGACGATCAAAAATCGCAGACCTGATGCCGTTGCTTTCACGGGTGGCGACACGCAGGCGGCCGCCTTTATACAACAAATGCGTCGACTCGGAATGAAGGTCAAGTTCATTGCCGGCGACGAAGCGTGCACGCCGCAGTTCATTGCCCTCGGCGGCTCATCAATGACCAACGATATGTATTGCACACTCGCCGGCGTACCGCCTTCTCAGATGCCACAAGGCCCGGCATTCTTCAAACGGTTCGAACAAAGGTTCAAGACGCCGGTTCAGCTTTACGCTCCCTATGCATACGACGCAGTCATGACCATGGCAGCCGCTATGCAAGCAGCCAACTCTACCGACCCGAAAGTTTACCTGGCGCAATTGCGGTCGGTGAAGGTTGACGGGGTGACGGGCCCCATTCAGTTCGACGAAGCAGGTGACATCCGCAACGGTGCAATCACGGTACGGCAGTTTGACAACAACGTCTGGAACGACAAGTCGGTAGTCCGCTAACCCGAACGCGCAGTTGGGTGCGGCGGTGCCATAATGCCTGCAGCACCCCATGCGAGAAATTTTCTCGATTTGTGCCGAGTTTTAGATCCCAAATAAACAAAGCATTGCAATATTATTCCTGCTGTTCCTCCGAGCCAGCACTTGGACTTTCGCAATAGAAATACGGCACATCGGATGCCTCCCTGGAGCTCTTCACAATGTTGACTGCAAATTCCCGCGCGTCCAAAGGGCCGTACCCAGATGAACTCAAAAGCATTCTGAACATTCGGGCAGCAGACGAAAGCGGCGCCTGGCTAGCCGATTGGGACCAGATCTCTCGTTCAGCGACGCCGCTCTGGGACCTCCCGGACGCCGCGGCAGCATTGGGCGTCGCACGTATCAGCCTGAAGGACGAAGGCTTCCGCTCGCCGCTTGGCAGCTTCAAAGCGTTAGGCGCGCCCATCGCACTCGTGCGGTTGATTCTTCGGCACTGGCACACTCATAGCCTGAATCCGGCCGGCCTTCTTCGCGGGCAATATGCCGGGATGTTTTCGAACCTGACTGTTATCAGCGCCACCGATGGTAATCACGGAAAGTCATTGGCAGCCGCCGCACGCGACATCGGTTGTCGGTGTGTCATCGTCCTTCACGCCAACGTCAGCGTAGAACGGGAGCAGGCCATCGCTTTGTACGGCGCGAAGATTATTCGCATCGCGGGCAGCTACGATGAATCGGTTGAGCATGCGGCAGCACTGGCGGCCCAAAATGGTTGGCACGTTGTCTCAGACACGTCCTACGAAGGCTACGAAGCGATTCCTCGGGATGTGATGCAGGGATATGGCGTGATTGCCGCTGAAACAATACGGCAGCTCGGCAGTTCCACCCTTTCGCAACCAATCACCCACGTATTCCTGCAAGGAGGCGTCGGTGGTCTCGCAGCAGGCGTCGCGAGTTATCTCTGGGAGCACGCCGAAGCGCGGCGGCCCCGATTCGTTGTCGTCGAGCCTCAGCAGGCAGACTGTCTTTATCAAAGCGCCATCGCAGGCTACGCCACGAAAGCGACTGGCTCCGTTGATTCGGTCATGGCCGGCCTCGCCTGCGGAGAGACATCCCCCTTGGCCTGGAAAATTCTCGAGCGGTGCGTCGACCATTTCATGACCATCAGTGACGATGACGCGGTGGCAGCAATGCGTTCACTTGCCGCTGGCAGCGACCGTGACGCTCCTTTAGTGGTTGGAGAGTCCGGTGCCGCGGGATTCGCGGGCCTAAGCGTGCTCATGCAAAACCCGTCCCTTGCCCAGCAGGTAGGACTTGGACCCGACTCACACGTGCTGGCCATCAATACCGAGGGTGCCACGGCGCCCGCAGTGTATCGAGACCTCGTTGGCGAGTCGGCGGAAGCCGTTCTTGCGCGCCAGAGCGAGTGGCAAAAATCGCTCGAGCACTGACATCCAATCACCGCCTCAAATCGAGGACCGCACCATGGAAATGTCCCTACAAGAGCGCCTGAAGAACTGGCGACATCAGTTCCACAAGAATCCCGAAACAGCCTTCGAAGAAGTACAGACATCGGACTACGTTGCCAGTGTTCTGAAGACACTCGGCCTCGAGGTTCATCGCAACATTGGCGGAACCGGGATGGTCGCCAACTTGAAGATTGGCAACGGGAAACGGGTTATCGGCCTTCGCGCCGAAATGGATGCGCTAAACATCACCGAGAATGCGCCCGGCAGACCTTACGCATCGTGTATTCCGGGGAAAATGCACGCATGCGGTCACGACGGACACATGGCGATGATTCTCGGCGCAGCGCAACTTCTCGCGGAGCGAAAAGACTTTGACGGCATGGTTCGCTTCATTTTCCAGCCCGCCGAAGAACACGGACGTGGCGCGAAAGCGATGATGCAAGACGGGTTGTTCGAACGGTTTCCTGTCGACGCCATTTTCGGCGCGCACAACATGCCCGGGATGCCCGCAGGCAGCTTCGCAACACGTCCGAACGGCATTATGGCCAGCGAAGACAACTTCGTCATTCACATCAAGGCAAGAGGCACGCACGCAGCACGGCCTCATATGGGCGTCGACCCCATTGTCATTGCCTCGCAAATTGTGCTCGGTCTCCAGACGATTATTTCGCGCAATTTGGACCCAAGCCTGTCCGCAGTCATCTCGTGTACTGAGATAGTTACGGACGGTCTTAGAAACGTCATTCCTTCGAATGTCATCATCAAAGGCGACACGCGCAGCTACGCCCCAGAAGTGCAGAAGCTGCTGATGATCCGGATGAGGGAAGTCAGTCAGGGCATCTGCCGTACACACAGAGCCGAGTGCGACTTCCAGTACACGCATGAGTTCGTCCCGACCGTGAATACACCAGAGCTTGTTGATGTAGCGGTTTCAGCCGCTTCGCATGTCGTTGGCGCGGAGAATGTGGACGCCAACGTTCAGCCTATGATGATCTCGGAGGACTTCGGTGCGTTTCTGCAGGTTGTACCGGGAAATTTCATCTTCATCGGCAACGGAACGGAGCCCCAAAACGGCGGCGTTCCTCTGCACAACGCTACCTACGATTTCAACGACGACATACTGTCAGTCGGATCGCGATACTTTGCTGAGATTGCGCGACGGCAATTGCCGGCACGCTGACAGCTCGCCACGCGCGGTGGCCGCTAAACACATGTTAGCGGCCGCACGTTGGGACGTGTCTCGAAGGGCCGAATCCGCAGTCGTCAAGCGCCTCTCGCTTCGAGGGGAATAGCGCCATTCGCAGGCGGTCACCGCAGGTCGCCGCCAGGGCCGCCGATAATCGTCTGGATCGCCGGCTGAGTTGTGCCGCTAAAGGCGCCTAGGAGGAACCGCCAAATTTTACCGCGATGGACCCGGCGCCTCCCACCGGGAGACACTAACGCACTCACCCAGACGTGCGGAGGTTCACCATGGAAATCGACGTTCTCGGCATTGATCTAGCGAAACAGATCTTCCAGCTCCATGGCGCTGATCGTCGCCGTCGTGTTGTGCATCGGTCGAAGGTCTCGCGCAGCTCGTTCTTCGAAGCCGTACGCGCCTTGAACCCGAAGTTGGTCGTCATGGAAGCATGCAGCACGGCCCACCACTGGGGGAGGTGTTTCCAGTCGATCGGTATCGAAGTCAGGCTGATCAGCCCGCAATATGTCGCACCGTTCGTCAAGACGAACAAGAGCGACCGCAACGATGCGGAGGCGATCGTCGAGGCTGCCAGCCGGCCCACCATGCGCTTCGTGACGATCAAATCGGTTGAGCAACAGGACATCCAGGCGGCGTACCGCATGCGCGCAATCCTGCTGCGTCACCGTACTGCGCTGATCAACCAGATACGTGGCCTGCTCGGCGAGCGCGGGCTGGCCATTTCGCGCTCACCGGAAGCCTTCAGGCGCGCGATACCGGAACTACTACGTACGAGCGCAGACGAACTGACTTCCTTTTGCCAGACGCTGCTCACCGAACTCCTGCAGCACATGCGCGCCAGGAACGTGTTCATCTCATCGAGGCATCCACCCAGACGTTCATGAAGAAATCCGCGCTCTGCAGGTAGATCGCCAAGATCCCTGGTATTGGCCCGCTACCGCGACGGCCGTTGTCGCCGCGGTCGGGGATGCCAGGCAGTTTCGCAACGGCCGGCATCTGTCCGCCTGGCTCGGCCTCGTGCCTCGACAGTATTCGTCTGGCGGCAAGCCTCGCCTGCACGGCATCAGCCGACGCGGCGACACATACCTGCCGATCTTGCTCATTCACGGTGCTCGGGCTGTTCCGCGCTATGCACGGAAAAAAATTGATCATCTGGCTTCAAGAGCTGATGGCTCGACGCGGGCCATAACTGCGCAGAGGTCGCCCTGGCCAACAGGAATGCGCGGATCATCCAGGCGCTGCTCAGTAGCGAAGCGACTTATATGACGAGAAGCGCGGCAACATAACCTCCCAAAGCCGCCGGTAAGGAGCCCCCACCCAGGTTTGCGAAGCTTCTCAAAGCGATGACGAAATAGGTTGAACCAGCATCCTGAAGCCTGTTTTTCGTGCCGGCTGCCACTCGTGGCAAGCCGCGATGTTGCTAAGGACGGGCTGCGCGGATCTCATCAAGGCTGCGGGCGTGCTTCGGCAACCGCCCATCTGGCAAGCCGGATACATGCATGCAGACCGTTTCGGCATCACGAAAAAGAAGCTTGCAAAAGGCGGCGGGTCCACACATGCACGAAAAGGCCGACGACTGCTACCAAAAAATTGACGCTTCCTCGTCCTTGTCCTCGTCCTCATTAATCGCAATGATGATTTTCGAATTCCTCGAGCCAGCAGTACTGGATGACGCCAGAGCGGTCCACGGCGCTGTATACCTCGGAGCGACGTCTCTACTGTCTCTCAGTCATCACAGTTGGCAATCTACACGCAATTAATATTCACTTAGCGTCTTGTCACCCGCTTGAGTGTTTGCGACGGTGTTTCGCCGAAACGCGCCTTGTAGTCGTTGGAAAAGCGTCCGAGATGCGAAAACCCCCAGCTCATCGCAATGGAAGAAACGTTACGCTCGGAGCAGTCGGAAAGAATCTCACGCCGCACTGCTTCGAGCCGATGCCACTTCAGATATGCCATGGGCGCATGCCCGAAGTGTTGCCGAAAGCCACCAAACAGCTTGTAGCGCGACACACCGGCCGCGCGCTCGATGTCTTCGAGCGCAATGTCCTCACGGGCGTTGTCGTGGATGAACTGCTTCGCTCGCAACAGATAGTGCGGACATGAGGGGCCCATGGCCCCCGCGAGCGCCTGCGAGTAGTTGTGCGACTGACAGAGCAACAGCCCCTTGATCAACGCTTCCTCGAGATTTCCGACCATCTGCTCATGATTGAGCAACGGCGCGGCGTGGCCCATCTCGTTCAGCAGAAACTTGACCATGCGCCACCAGGCTGCCTGATCGCCGTCGGCGGCATTCATCTGCGGCTCGAACGTCAACGGGACACCAACCGGCCGTCGCAGAAGATCTTCAAGCACCTGACGCAGGGCCTGGCTCGGGATCGCAACGATGATCTTCCGGCAGTTTCCCATGATCGTAAGGTCCTGCCTCTCATGCGGCGACAACACGAGGCCGTTGTCCCGGTCCGATAGCCACAAACGACCATGCGCGGCCAGTTCCTGCTGCCCGGTAAGCGGCAGACTCAGGCTATAGCAGTTGAGCGGCGCCTCGTTATGTATGGAAACGGTGACATCGGTGCCGTATTCCACGTACCCCAACGAGCTCGCCATCGACCGCAACACCGTGCCCGAATGGTGGAACTGCAGTTTCTTCGGGCTCCGTACCTGCAACCGATGCGGTCCGCAGATCGACGCCATCCATTCCTGCGCGCCTTCGAGGTCGTGACGCAGCGCGTCAATACCTTGGCTGTCGTTGAGAGCAGGCGCGTACATGGCGTGTCACTGAGGGCTGATGGTCACTCGATAGTAAACCACCCCGGGCGCGGAAAAGAATACAAAAAGACCCTGAATGGGTGCTGCGCCGCCACCTCAAGGGACCTGCTGCGCGCCGTTGCTATCCGCGAATTTCTCGTAGTAGAGTCGGTGGTCGCCTACGCCTTCGCGCGCAAGCCATGCCCTGATAGCGTCCACCATCGGAGGCGGACCGCACACGTATATGTCGAAGGGGTTTGATTCGATCATCCCGCGGTCGAAATGCTCCGGAATGAGGCCAGTCCTTCCCTGCCACCCGTCAGAAGGATTCGTCACCACGATGTCGCACGCGAAGTTTGCGATGCGTTGCGCGTAAGAGGCCAAACGATCGAGTTCGCACAGGTCGCGCGCGTTCGTCACACCATAGTAGAGATGCACCTTCTGGTCGCAATTACCTTGTGAGCGAGGCCGTCGAGCACACCGAGAAATGCGGACAGGCCAGTTCCACCTGCTACCATCACGAGCGGCCGCTCCACCTGCCGAAGATAGAACGTGCCGAGCGGCGCCTCGAAATCAATCGTCTGCCCCGGCGTGCAGCGCTCACGCATGTAGTTGCTCATCGCGCCGTCGGGCAGCAGACGAATCAGGAATTGCAACTGGTTGTCGTCGCCGGGCCGGCTGGCGAACGAATATGAACGCCACACGTCCGTGCCCGGCACCTTCAGGCGGGCGTACTGCCCCGGCAGAAAATCAAGGCGTCCCGCGTGAGCGCCTGCGTCCAGATCCAGGATCGCCGTCGTTTCGGATACCTGCCTGATGCCAGAAACCTGGCCCGTGAGCAACCGCTTTCCCCCCCGCGCCGCATAGGCTCGAATCGAAGTCGAAGTAGAACGAGGCGTCGGACTGCAAGCGCGTCTGACAGGACAAGATCTTACGCGCAGCCAGATCGTCCGGAGACAGTGCTTCTTCATCGACATAATCCTGCGTGTAGCTGCCCGACTCGCAGCGTCCCTGGCAGGTCCCGCACACACCTTCGCGGCAGTCTAGCGGAATGTTCACGCCGCTGCGGAGGGCGGCGTCGAGGAGGATTTCGCCTTAACGGACGTCGAAGAACACAGTTTTGCAGTCGGCAAAACTGAACGCGATTTTATGGCTCATTGTGCGCACTCCCGCCTACAGATGATAGAAGTCGAGCACGGCGTTGATCGTGTCGTTCAGCAGCAGCACGTGCTTGCGTGCGATCTTCCAGCTACCGCCCGCAGGCTGCAGCTGGTAGGTAGCACGCCCGAAGAAGTGTTCAGCCACGCCGTGCCGCGCGTAAAAGGTCGCCCAGTTGGCCTTCACTTCCAGTTCCCCGTGTTCACATTCGGCGATACGCACGTTGGTGATCTGATGCAGTGTACGTGGCAGCGGCGTGGAGGCCACAGACTTGCCAGTGCGCAGCCGAAACACACGGTCCTTGAGCCCCGTTCGGTTCGCGTAGTAGATCAGCGACATGCTGCGCTTCGGGTCGGTCGTGTACACGTGCTCGGAGCCCCATTGAGGCACGTGAAATGTGCTGTTTTCGTCGAAGAGCTCGAGGTACTCGTCCCAACTCTGCGCATCGCAAAGCTCGGCCTTGCGATACAGAAATTGGTCGACCGATTGCTGCAGCGTTTGCGTGACAGCCATGATTCAGGCCTCCTTCCCGACGTTCGATTGTTGTGCGAGGCCCCTCATGAGAAATGCCTGCCAGGCGCCATGCTGATTGACGTAAAGCCCCTCCTGCGTCAGCTCCGTGCCGCAGAGCACAGGTGCAATGCCGAGCAAGCGCGTACTCGCCGTTTCACCCGACACCCACTTGTGGTAGCCGCGCGAGATGTCGCTCCAGCGCTCGAGGCGCGCCTGGAAGCCCCGCTGCTGCTCACGGAATTCCACGAGATCGTCGGGCGTGCCCATTCCCGAGACATTGAAAAAATCTTCGAACTGACGAATGCGGTTTTCGCGATCCTGATCCGATTCGCCTTTTATGCCGATGCACTGGCTGATGACTTCCGTCTTGTTCCAGGCGACTGGACGTACGATGCGCAACTGAGAGCTGATCTGATCCATGAAAAAGAGGCTCGGATAGACGTTCAGGTTGCGCAGCCGATGCATCATGCACTCGGCTTTCTGCTGGCCGTACACCTCGACGAGGCGCGGCATGACGGTGCCATCTTCCTCGCCGTCCGGATGCCAGAGACGGTCGGCCGCTCGTATCGAGCACGCTCCGCAATAACGCCAAGGTGCGCGAAGGGGACACCGTCGCGGCGAGCATGTCGGTCATGAACGCGTGCGGCGCAGTGAAAGCGTTTGGTGTCGCAACGCCAAAGTAATTGACTTCCATTTCGGCCCGCGCATCGTCAGTGTTCTGCACCGCGATAAACGACCGCAGGCGGTTCGCACATTGTTGACAGGCAACGCGAGACCCGGGGCGGAACGCGCAGCGTGGCCACACCCTCCCCCCGGTCACATCGAGCGCGACGGGAATCACGCGCTCGAACTAAGGCGACGATCTCGTGCGCGAACACGAGCGACTGCTCACGCGAGTGAGAAGTCGGCTGGCAAGGTCACTTCGAGCAGTTCCAAATCGGCGCTGCAGTGCTTGAACGCATAGGGAAGCATGCCGGGGATCGCAATGCTGTCGTCTGCTCGAAGATGCCATTGGTCGTCGCCTTGCACGACATCGAGAGTTCCTGCGAGCACGAAGAAAAAGCAGAACTCCGTATCGTGCATGCGCGAAACGACCTTGCCCTCGCCTTGCGGGCGCACCACGCGCACGCCCGCGAGGCCGTTCGTTGCCGCACCGATACCCGTGTCCGTTACGACGAAACCCGGCGATTTCCACGGACTCCACGTGCCGTTCTTTGCGACATGCCGAACAAAGCGCTGACCGTTGAAATCGTGGGCGGGATCATAGACAGCCGAAGGAAGCGCCATATCGTGGTCGGCCATCGTGATATGTTCGGCCGGACTACCGATTTCGATCACCTCTGCCCCGGCCGAAC
>NZ_JBFPKI010000034.1:0-21215 GCF_040948675.1 Paraburkholderia sp. BR14312 | reverse complement strand
ACATCGACTCGGTATAGCCGTCCGCTCCGCGCATCGCTTCAGTCTCAGTGTTGTCCGAATCTTTGTTTCAACGTTTACCCCTCCCGCCCGGATGACGTATGCGGGAGGTATTTCAACAGCCTGTTAGGGGTGTCTCCACGGGAATTCTTGCGACGTGCTCGTCTTGAGAGGGCGCGCTCGCTGCTCGCACAAACGGACCTGTCAATAGAGAAAATTGCGCGTCAGGCGGGATTTGTCGGGCGAAATTGCATGGCGAACCTGTTTCGCCGTCACCTTGCGACCACTCCGACTGAATATCGCGCTGGGGTGCGCAGCACAACAGGCGGCTTGTTCAACTGCCCAACGCAAGCAGGTGCGGTAGAAACGACCCACGTACAACTTAAGTCTGAAGTGTGACCAGGTGGGGTGCCACACCTGACGCAGCAATCATGTGATGTACCTCCTTCCATGTCGTGTATGAATTGATCTGGTGATCTACGGATCGCTAGCGCTCGCTTGCGTTAGATTAGGATACCGAAATTATGAACTCGATATTCAGAAGAGCCGTAGATGTCGGATTGATCGTTCTCGGATCAGTTGTCCCGCTTTTCAACGGTACGCTGGAAGGACCTGAACACCACGTATTTGATGGCTCGCTTGTTGCGTTCGCCGCGGCGCTGGCGTTATCCGTATTTCCAGCTTGCGGCATCTACGACTCTGGCTCGAGATATTCGCCGCTCAACCTGTTCAGCCGAACGGTTCTCGCGTGGATCGTTGTTCAGGGAGCGACAACGTTGTTGCTGTATGTCTTGCACAAGGCGCAAATCCTGTCGAGTCTGTGGTTTGCATACTGGACGGTTACGAGCGGCATCGGGCTTCTCATTTTCCGCGCGCTTACGCTCGCGATCTATGGAAAGATCGAGCGCGTCGCACGCCGCCGCCCCGCTGTGGCAGATGGTAGGGATCCTGCTCATAAGAGACAGGGCACGGTTGGGGCGGTCGTAAACCGGGTGATAAAGCGTGGTGTGGACATCCTTGGTGCCGCGGCACTGCTGATTCTGCTTTCCCCCGCGCTGCTCGGACTCGCGTGGTTGGTCAGGCGTGACGGGGGAAGTGCAATATTCGGTCATGTGCGGGTTGGCAGAAACGGACGACGCTTTAAGTGCCTGAAGTTCCGCTCGATGATTCCGAACGCGGACCTGGTCCTTAAAGAACTTCTCGCGCGGGACGCCGATGCCCGTGCCGAATGGGACAGAGAATTCAAGCTCAAAAATGACATTCGAATCACGTCAATCGGCCACTTTCTCCGCAAGACCAGTCTCGACGAGTTGCCACAGCTGGTGAATGTCCTGAAGGGCGAGATGAGCCTGGTGGGTCCGCGACCAATCGTCGAAGCCGAACTCACCCGCTATGGGGCCGATGTTGGCTACTACCTGATGTCCAGCCCCGGAATGACCGGACTTTGGCAGGTCAGCGGGCGCAATGACACCGATTATGCGACGCGCGTGGCACTAGACGTTGCCTACGTCAAGAACTGGTCGATATGGCGCGATGTATCGATTCTCGCCAGAACATTCAGCGTCGTACTGCGTGGTTCGGGGGCGTACTGATGTCAACAGCTGACCACCGTTGGTCCGATCCTGGTTCCGTGCCAACCGGCGGAAGCTAGCGGGAGTGGTGCGTTTCTTCGCTCAGAGGGGTCGCGCTTTCGTCGGGGGGCGGGGCAGGTGCATTACAAGTCTGATCTCTGGTCCGCTCGCCGTATTCGCATTATCGGATCGCGAGCATGCCAGAACTTCAACACAACAGATACGAGTGGACGAGTGTACGAAAGACGAATGCGAAGTGTGTCGCAAGGGGCGTGCTATTCCCCTGATAAGCTCCGCCGGGGGCGGAGCGGTTTGACACTAATGGTTTTGTCGGTGGCGGCCGCGCTGTCCGCGTGCTCACTTTCGCCGGGTATGCGCATGGAGCAGCCGGCGACGCTTGCAGCTGCCAGTCAGATCGGACCTGACGGAAAGAATGAGCAGACGGCGGCCCTGGGTGTACCCGTTACGAATATCGACATTGCGTTGATCCAGAAGTTGAGGGACGCGCAGGCGACTTCCCCGGACGGCACCTCGGCCGTCTCGGTGGTCCCGCGCCCGTACACAATCGGTCGAGGCGATGTACTACAGATAACGGTTTGGGATCATCCTGAACTCGCGGTCGCGGCCGGCGCGCAACCGCAGGCGACAACGCGCGCGGCCGACGCGCCGCCGGGCTTCGTCGTTGACCAGGACGGGACGTTGCAGTTCCCTTATGCGGGCAGAGTACGCGTTGCCGGTTTGCAGCCGGAGCAGATACAGGTGCTGTTGACGCAGCGGCTCAGCAAGAGCTTCCAGGACCCACAGGTCAGTGTGCGGGTCGCGTCCTACCGTGCGAAGCAAATCTATATCGAAGGCGAAGTACATACGCCCGGCTCACAGCCGCTGAACGATATTCCCATGACGTTCTACGATGCTGTCAGCCGCGCAGGTGGGTTCGAGTCAACCGCTGATCAGAGTCGCGTCGTCCTGGTGCGCAACGGCGTATCGGAGCGCATAAACCTGACGGAAATGGCGGTTCGGGGGCAGAACCCCTCGCGCATCCTTCTTCAGGATGGGGACCTGCTCCGTGTGCTACCGCGCGAAGACAGCGGCGTATATGTCATGGGGGAGGTGAACAAGCCTGTTACGGCTTTGCCTATGCGCGACGGGCGGTTGACGCTCAGCGAGGCAATCCTTCAGGCCGGCAGTATCAATTCAAACACTGCGGATGCGGCACAGGTTTATGTGATTCGTGGTGGAGTAAAAAAGCAACCGGAAATTTTCCATCTGGACGCCGCGTCTCCGGTCGCCATGATTCTCGCCAATCAGTTTGAGCTGCATCCGAAGGACGTTGTGTATGTCGATGGCAATGGCCTGGTGCGCTTTAGCCGCGTGTTGAGCCTCCTGTTGCCAGCCATCAACGCTGGTCTGACCGCCGCGATCGTCACGAAATAATGAACTCAATCCTGGTTGTTTGTGAAGGGAATCTCTGTCGTAGCCCGATGGCTGCCGCAATGCTTGGTTCGCTTCTCAAGGGGCAACAGGTAGCCTCAGCAGGGCTGAACGCACTCGTCGGGATGCCCGCTGCGCAATACGCGTGTGATGTGATGCGCGAACGTGGCCACGATATCACTGGTCATCGTGCGACGCAGATTGCGCGCTCCCTGTGTTCCTCGGCCGACGTAATTCTTGCAATGGATGGAGCGCAAAAACGTCAGATCGAAAGCCAGTTCTCCTTTACACGGGGCAGGGTGTTTCGCCTCGGTGAGTTTTTGGACATTGATGTCGAAGATCCATACCGCCGACCGAAATCGGAATTCGAGCGTTGCGCCGAACTGATTTCAGTCTGCCTGACTGAGTGGACGGCTCGCTTTAGTGCGCTGTGATCCGAGATATCCGGGGGGCAACCCCGTCGTACGTTAAAAAGACATGACTAATACTCCTGTGCCAACGCCGCAGACCGCAGACGATGGTGATCGAGACCTTTTTGTGGTGCTCGATACCCTGCTTGAGAACCGATGGCTCATCGCGACAATAACCGCGTGCTTCCTGGTGGCCGGTGTCGCGTATGCGCTTCTCGCAAAGCCAGTGTTTGAAGCGAGCATCATGGTCCAGGTCGAGGACAGTCCCGATACTTCCGCGGCGAAGAGTTTGCTCGGTGACATCTCATCGCTCTTCGACGTGAAATCCTCAGCTGCGGCAGAAACCCAGATCGTCGCTTCGCGCCTTGTAGTTTCGCGAACGGTCGATGCCTTGAAGCTCTATATCGATGCCCAACCGAAGCGCTTCCCTGTGATCGGAAGCTTTATCTCACGACACTATGACGGTCTTTCGCAGCCTGGCATCGCTGGCATTGGAGGCTTTGCCTGGGGAGGAGAGCGCATCGCAGTATCGCAGTTCGACGTCCCCCGGAAATACGAGCAGGACAGGTTCAAGTTGACCGTCCTCGACGCAAACCGGTACTCCCTGAGCGGAAGTGACCTCGACCAGGACTTCATCGGCCAGATCGGCCGCAAGGAAGTCATCACGACGCCGCGCGGCCCCATCGTGCTTCACGTCAATTTCATTGATGCGAACGCGGGCGCGGTATTCGTGCTGGTCCGAAATTCGAGGGAACGGACCATTGACGATATCCAGGACCGGCTGGATGTGCAGGAGAAGGTCAAGCAGTCGGATGTCGTCGTCGCGACGATCCAGGATACCGATCCGTTGTGGGTGAGTTCCACGATGAACGAGATCGGCCACCAGTACATCCGCCAGAATATCGAGCGGAAGTCTGCCGAGGCCGCGCAGTCACTTGACTTCCTGACGGGTCAACTTCCTGCCTTGAAGCAGCAGCTTGCTGATTCTGAGGCGAGGCTGACCAAATTCCGGAATGAGCGCGGTACGGTTGACCTCACCGAGGAAGCCAAAGTCGCGCTCGCGCAGTCTTCGGATGCGAAGACTCGTTTGCTGGAGCTCGAGCAAAAGCGCGCTGAACTTTTGACGCACTATACCGCGACCCATCCGAGCGTGATTGCCATCAACAGGGAGATCGCAGCGCTCGACGGATATGCGAGCTCGACTGAGCAGGAGATGCGTCGACTTCCCGATCTTCAGCAGGATTTTGTCCGGCTCATGCTCGACGTAAAGGTCAATACGGACCTTTACACGGCATTGCTGAACAATGTCCAGCAACTGCAACTTGTGCAGGCAGGCAAGGTCGGCAATGTCCGCCTCGTTGACGTCGCTGCGATTCCGGAGCTCCCTGTCAAGCCGAAAAAGCCACTCGTCGTAATCGCATCGCTCCTGTTGGGACTACTCGTGGGATGCGGAACGGCGATCGCCCGTTCGATGTTGTTTCACGGAATCACCGACCATAACGAGATAGAGCGCCGTCTCGGCCTCAGTGTGTACGCGACGTTGCCGTATAGCGAGCACCAGAACGATCCTGGCGACGGAAAGAGAATGCAGAGGCGGGGCAAGGCGACACTGTTGTCAGTTGACTTTCCTGGTGAACCCGCTGTCGAGTGCGTGCGCAGCCTGAGAACCGCAGTGCAGTTTGCAATGCTCGAGGCGAAGAACAATATCGTGCTGATTGCAGGCCCAACGCCAGGTGTAGGGAAGACCTTTATTTCGACAAATCTCGCGGCGGTCATTGCGAGCGGTGGCAAGCGCGTCCTGCTTATTGACGGCGACATTCGACGCGGTCGCGTGCACGATTACTTCGGCGTTGCGCGTGCCGGTGGGTTGACCGATCTGATCGCCGGTCAAGCGGGGCTCGACGATGTTGTCCACCGTAATGTCGTAGACGGGCTTGATTTCATTACAACCGGGACGATTCCGAAGAACCCGGCGGAACTGCTACTTAAGCGCCGGTTGTCGACTGTGCTCGACGATCTGTCGAAGCAGTATGACATCGTGATCATGGATACTGCACCGATTCTGGCGGCGCCTGAAGCGGGTATTCTCGGCGGTTTCGCTGGTATCACCTTTGTTGTGGCACGCGCGGGGCTGACGCGTCTCGGGGAGATCGCGGAGTCGACCAAGCGCTTCTCGCAGAACGGCGTCAAGGTCAGTGGCGTGATATTCAACGGCGTCAACCCCCGTCTCGGCCAGTATGGCTACAAGTATGGCGGCTATCGTTATGTGGCGTACCAGTACGGTACGGCTGCGGAAGAGTGACGCGTGCACGCCTCAACGCGCATCGAGTCCGGCCTGTCGGGTCGACTTTGCCGGTTCTCACCCCGGAGGTAATTTAATGGTCAACCCGAGGGACTCGCTCATATCGCTCCTGGGTGTCGTGTCCGGGCAAGCGGCATTGTTCGCATGCATCTTCCTGATTGGCCGCTGGGACGGCCCTGGCGCTCTGGGGGAGTTCAACTACCAGCTTGCACTTGCGACGTTCGGCGGGACGCTGCTAGGGCTAAGGTACGAGCTCGCGTGCGTCAGCGACAGTCCGCGCGAGTCCTTTGGCGCACTTGTCAACGTAATGGGTCTTGCGCTTGTATTGGCAACGCTGCTCGCAGGGGTCGTCGCTGTCGCTGGGCGCGCAGAATACTATGCGCTCGTGGGCTACGCATTCGCCGCGTTCGCGCAGATCGCCGCTGGCGCATTCCTAAACAGCATGCGGTGGTACGGCTGGATCACAGTCTCGAGGGTGGTCACAAATTGCGGCTTTCTCGCGTACCTGCTACTCGGTCAAGTCTGTACGGCTTGTGCAAAGGTTGGTCTCTTTGACGCGTACATGGTTTCGACGGCCAGCGTCGCGATTGTGATGGTAGCGGGGATCGCAGTGATCGGCAGCCGAAGCGGATACGCTTTCAAGCTGTCGCCCGGATTCTTTGCGGACAACAGGCGATTTGCTGCGTACATCCTGCCGTCGACGATCTGTGCGTCCGTGTTGACTTACGCGTTGGCAATTGTGATACCGCATTGGTATGGCGCGCACGTTGCTGGGTATTTCGCCCTCGCGTACCGGCTGGGCTTCTTCCCCGTCTCGCTGATTGGCCAGAGTATCGGAGGGGTCTTTAGGCGTGATGCTATCGGTGCGATCGCTCGCGAAGATGCACGAAGTGCGTTGCTTAACGTCTACCGCATCTACGCGCGCTCGCTGGTTGGAATAGCAGCCCTCTACGCAATTGGCGGCCTTGTGCTATTCGACCCGGTCGTGACATGGGTCTTTGGATCGAAGTGGTACGGTGCCGTTCGATTTTTCAATAGCCTCGTACCGCTATTCGCGCTGCAACTCGTCTACGTCCCGCTTTCCCAGATCTTCCTCGCGACCCGTGCGCAGCGGACCGACTTCATGTTTCAGCTCCTGTCTGGCATCTCCCTGTTGACTGCTCTATGTATTGCGAGATGGTTCGACCTGTCAGCAGAAGCAAGCGTATTCACATTTTCGCTTGCAGGTGCAGCACTAATGGCAGGCGGAATAGGAATTACGTATCGCGTGCTCAACGCGAATCTGGTGCGGTTGAGCCCCGCTGCCTAATCGAGAAAGGGAAACGGAGATTTACCGATGATTCTGATAGTCGTTGACTCTCTCGAGAGATACTACTTCGCCGCGAGGCTCGTGCATGCCGTTAGAGGTGAGTATGACTTCCTGTTCCTGACGAGTGAGCCAGTTGCGCATCTTCGCCTGAAGTGTGCGGGGTACCGTTCATACTACCTACGCAAGGTCAGAAACCCCACACTGGAAGTGGACGAATCCTGCACAGAATATCCTTACGATCGCTCGATTGAGGTGCTAAACGGGCAGGTGAGCCGGGAACGCGCACGCGTAGAATCCTGCGCGGTGGTGCGTCGTGTGTCGTCGCTCCTGACACGGTTTAGCGTGACCCAGTGTTTTATGTGGAACGGTCAGCAACTGGTCTGCAGGGCTGTTTCTCACGCGTGCCTGGTACATGGGGTTCCACAGAGGTTCCTTGAGATATCCAATCTCCCCGGCAAGCTCTTCGTGGATTCGTCGGGTGTCAATGCACTTTCCAGCATCTGTCGGGATCCGGCTGTGATTGATCGGCTCTCGTTGCCGGACGAGGAGACGCACCGGCGTTGGCTGATGCATTACGAAAGCGCCAAGTCTAGGCCGTTGCCCCAGGCTCGAACTTCGCTGAAGCGAAAGGTCGTCTCGGGAGTGAATTACGTTCTGAAGTTCGCGAGCTCGGGTGTTGGGCGTAAGCGTCTTGCAACCGTACGTGCACGAAATGGCGGTCGGAGACCAGTTGACATCAAGAACTACGTCGCCTCCGAGCTGTCGACGCAGCGCTACGTGTTTCTGCCTCTTCAGGTATCGGGCGATACACAGATCAAGCTGCACTCAGAGATCGATAACCTGGGGGCGATCCGGCATGCGTTGGAGTTCGCCGTTACGCAGGATGCTGCATTGCTGGTAAAACTTCATCCGGCCGAAAATGACGAGTCTGCGATCAGTGCAATAGAGGCTATGCGGGATAGGTGTCAGTTTACTCTGGTGTCGTCGCCGACGACTGATCTTATCAAGCATGCGCAGGCAGTCGTGACGATCAACTCGACGGTAGGACTCGAGGGATTGCTGTACGGAAAGCGCGTGATTTCACTGGGGCAATGCTTCTACAAGAACTTCGACCGGACGCGGCTGCTGAAATACATACATTCGTTCCTGATCGACGGAGTTGACTACTTCTCTTCGGGCGGGATTTCTCCGGAGGCCGCCCGCAAGGTATTTTCTATTGAGCATTGAAATGACAGTTACGCTCAGAAAAACACTTGATGCAGTCGTATTGGACTACGAAAGGAATCCGTATTTCAAGACGCGATTTGTGATGATCTTCTTCCGGATTGTCAATTATCTCGCCTGCAGAAGTATCGTGACGCTCATATGCGGGGCTCCCCTCATCGTTCTGTACATCTTCATTTGCGATTGGCTAATGGGAATCGAGATACCAGTTAAAACGAGGATTGGAAAAGGGCTCGCCTTGTTTCACGGAACTGGAATGGTGATCAACGGATACGTCGTCATCGGTGAATACTGCACGCTGCGCCACGGCGTCACACTCGGAAACACTATCCAGCGCGATGGCTCGATTAGCGGCGTGCCGAAGATTGGCGACCACGTGGAGTTCGGCGCCCACAGTGTCGTGGTTGGAGATGTGTTGGTTGGGGATCATGCGCGCATAGGTGCAGGGGCAGTGGTGCTTACTGACGTGCCGGCGCGCGCTGTCGCCGTTGGCGTGCCGGCGCGGATACTCAATACGGGGGATTGCATCCAGTGAGCGTATTTATCCTTCATCCAGGTAAAGCGAACTATCCCGAGATCGAGGCATATAGCGATTGCCTGACGCAACGAGGCATCCCAGTCGAGCACGGGGATCTGGGCGCGCTCAATCGCGTAGCGGAGGATCGTCGAGCAGTCCTTTGGTGCATCATGGGGCTCTATCGTGCGCTGCCGCCCGCTAAATTTGTGGTTCACGACTATCGGTCTCTTTCTGTCGGCCGGATGGCGTTCGTCAAAGACTGGATCAAACGCACACTGAACGCCAGGCCGAATCTCCGCATTTTTCAGAATGTGCGGATGCGGGATGCTATGGGCTTCAGCGACGGTGTTCCATCCTTGCTGCTCCCTATGGGTGTTCCGGACTGGATCTTTGATGTCACCGACGACGATGCGACATCAATGCCGGCTGGAAAGTTTTGCTACATAGGCGAAATGAGCCGCGAACGCGGATTTCATAAGGTGCTGGGGGCATTCCGCGACGCTCGTCGCGATCCATCTGAAGCATTGATTCTGGTCGGGCGACCGGAGCCATCGATTCTTGATGAGTTTCGGGACGTCCCGGGGATCGTGTTCACGGGTCGCGTGCCGCAGCAGGATGCACTGCGTATCGTCCGACGCTCCGATCACGCGATCTGCTATTTCCCCTATCACCGGCCGCATTGTTTCCAGACGCCGACGAAGCTTCTCGAGTACGCCGCGCTCGGAAAATCAATCATCTGCAACGACGCTCCGTCGAATGTGCTCGCTGCGCGCGAACTCGATATTCGGTGCCATGTAACCGGACCGCGGATATTCGATGAACTGTTTTCAGGCGCTCCGATAGCTCTGCAGCGGAACGACCCGAGAAAAATCGTATCGCTCGAATGGAGTCGGGTTATTGAGCGCTCTGGGGTGCTTGAACGCATCGGCGCGGCTACAGGACAAGCGCCCCTGATGACGCATCAACGGGAGAGGGTCAACGAGGGAGGGCAAACGCGATGAGGATCGTACATATTCTGGAGTCGACTGCAACCGGCACATTGTCGATGGTTTGTTTGATCGCGAACGGGCTTGCGCGCGAGGGCCACAAGGTCGATGTGATTTATTCAATCCGTCCCGATACCCCCGCAGCGTTACCTGGCTTGTTCGCCAGGAATGTCAGATTGCACCATGTGCAGATGAAGGATGTCTCGCTTATGCGCTCTGTCCCGGCGCTGCGCTCGAAGTTGATCGGCCTGAATCCGGACATCGTGCATCTGCATTCGTCCTTTGCCGGATTTCTTGGGCGTATCTCCACACTCCTCGCACTGCGTCGGACGGCGTTCTTCTATAGTCCTCACTGCATCTCGTTCATGCGGCGCGACATCTCAACTCCGAAGCGGTTGCTATTTGTGGGTCTCGAGCGCGTCGCCGCACTGCGACGTTGCGTATACGTCGCTTGTTCGGAGAGCGAGCAGCAAGTTGTGCGTCGTTGGTTGCGGCAGCCCGTGAGGCTTGTCGAGAATGCGGTAAAGGCGCATGCGGCGAAACCAGGTGAGAACGAAGAGCAGAAAGATAGCGTTGGTTTTTGTGTCGTGACGGTCGGCGGCGTGCGGCCCCAGAAGAATCCGGGCCTGTTCGCGGAGATTGCCCGGCGGCTTGACCGTCCTCACGCCCGCTTCGTGTGGATTGGGGACGGGGACGACGCCCTGAAGCAGGAGCTACGTGCTGCCGGGGTGATCATAACGGGGTGGCTCTCCCGCCGTGACGTACGGTCGTGGCTTGAACGTGCCGATGCGTATCTGTCGACCTCGTCATGGGAAGGTATGCCGGTTTCAGTCGTCGAGGCAATGATGGCGGGAAGCGCCGCGATTGTGTCTGATTGCGCAGGGAATGTCGATGTCGTTCGGCATCTCGAAACGGGTGCCATTTTCTCGAGCGCCGCGGAAGGAGCGGAATTGCTTGGACGGGTTATTGATGATCCGGAGTTCCGTGCGGGCCTCGCGTCGCGCGCGCGCATCGAGGCAAAAGACCGGTTCACGGAGAAGCGATTCTTTCAACAGCTCGCGCCCGTATATGAGGACGAGTTGAAGCGCCGGCAGCGATCAAGGCACCACAACGTCGACCGCACAATTTTGCGGCAGCACACATCGTAATTCCTCGGGGGAAATGTAAATGAGCGTATCGATCAGCGCCAACGTTGAAGTCGGAAATCAGTTGCCGTTTGTGTTATTTGGCGGCCTGAATGTTCTGGAGAGTCTTGAGTTCACACTTGAAGCTTGCGAAGTTTTCGTCGATGTCACCAGGAAGCTTGGAGTTCCCCTCGTCTTCAAGGCTTCTTTCGACAAGGCAAACCGTTCGTCAATCCACTCATACCGCGGCGTCGGAATGGAAGAAGGACTTTCCATTCTGGCGATCGTCAAAGACCGCTTCGGGGTGCAAGTCATAACCGACGTACACGAAGTGGCGCAGGCTGAAGCGGTTGCTGACGTCGTTGATGTGCTTCAGGTACCGGCGTTTCTCGCTCGTCAGACCGATCTCGTGGTCTCGATCGCAAAAACTGGGCGCGTCATCAACGTGAAGAAGCCGCAGTTCATGAGCCCCGCTCAGGTCAAGCACGTGGTGGAGAAGTGCCGCGAGGCTGGTAACGACAAAGTCATGCTGTGTGAACGTGGCGTGGCGTTTGGCTATGACAATCTGGTCGTGGACATGCTGGGCTTTCGCCAGATGCGGGAGGTGTCGGGAGACTGCCCGGTAATATTCGATGTTACCCATAGCCTCCAATGCCGCGATCCGCACGGCGAGGCGTCTGGCGGGCGGCGCAGCCAGGTTCTCGACCTGGCGCGCGCCGGCATCGCACTTGGCATTGCCGGCCTGTTCCTCGAAGCCCATCCTGATCCCGATCGTGCGCGCTGTGACGGGCCGAGCGCGTTGCCATTGAACCTGCTCGAGCCGTTTCTTGCACAGGTGAAGGCCATCGATGATCTTGTAAAGCGGTTTGAGCCGCTCGACATCCGATGAGTGCCGTCGTCTACTCCGGTGGAATATCAGTCGTCGTGTTCGACGTCGATGGTGTCCTGACTGACGGTCGTCTCCATGTAAGCGCTGACGGCGAACGCGTAAAGAGCTTTCACGCACACGACGGGGTCGCGGTCGCGTTGTTGCGTGCGCATGGGATCCGTTCCGCGATCCTGTCTGGTAAGCACAGCGAGGCGCTCACCTGGCGCGTGACGCAACTGCGTGTGGACGCTGTGGTCACCGGGTGTCACGACAAGCGTACAGGATTCGAATCGATCAAGCAGCAACTCCGCGTCGACGACATGCAGACTGCGTATGTCGGAGACGATGTGAATGATCTCTGCGTGATCGAGCGCGTGGGTGTGTCGTATGCGCCTGCAGACGCGCATGCACTGGTTCGCTCGCGTGTCAGCCACGTGACGTCACGTGCGGGCGGTGAAGGAGTCGCTCGCGAGGTGGCCGATCATATTCTTACGTGTGGAGGGCTGTCGCTGGAGGACGCGTATCGGCCGCTCTTTCAACTCTGGAGTCGTCATGATGTCACCCAGTGAACGCCGAGCCCTGCGGATCGTGATCCCCTCGCGCTTCGGGTCTACGCGTTTGCCGGGAAAACCTCTTATCGATCTGGGCGGTGAGCCGATGATCGTGCGCGTGTACTCGCGGGTTCGTCGTGCTCTTCCGGAAACTGAGGTTGTGGTAGCGGTTGATGATGAGCGCATCGCTGACGAGTTGAGGAGACGACAGATTGCGTTTGCGATGACTGACTCCGGACATCAGTCTGGTACCGACCGCGTAGCGGAAGTTGCCAGGGCCTCCGGATGGCGACCGGACGACATCGTCATCAATGTGCAGGGTGATGAGCCGCTGGTGCCAGTCGCTCTGCTGCAGGAGTTTGCTGTGTTCTGTGAACGCGTTCCCCGCTTTGAGGTGGCGACGGTCGCTTGCCCTGTCAAGGACGCTATCCAAATTGATGACCCGAATGTTGTGAAGCTGGTCGTCGACAGGGAGGGGCGCGCTCTGTATTTTTCCCGGGCACCGATTCCGCTTTGCCGGGACGGTCGGCCCGCGGCCGTGGAGGGCGTCTTCCGGCGTCACGTCGGAATATACGGGTATCAGAATGCCGCGCTGCAACGGCTGGCGACTAATGAGCCGTGTGAACTCGAATCGCTCGAAAAGCTGGAGCAGCTACGTGCATTGTGGCTGGGACTGCAGATTCACGTCATGCATTGGCCTGCGACGCCGCCTCACGGCGTAGATACGCCCGAAGACGTTGAGCGAATTCTTACTATGTTGAAACGGCAAGGTCATGAATCAATTGAACTATATTGAGTCCGCCCGTGAAGTGCTGGACATCGAGGCGCGTGCGCTTTCAGCACTGGCAGGTCGACTTGACGAAGGCTTCTCGGTCGCGGTCGAGACCATCCTGGCATCCAGCGGGCGCGTGGTGGTTTGTGGGATGGGCAAATCGGGGATCATCGGTCGGAAGATAGCGGCGACATTCGCCAGCACCGGCACACCAAGCTTCTACATGCACCCAGGAGAGGCCTATCACGGCGATCTGGGAATGGTCGTGCCGGCAGATACGTTCTTTGCGATCTCGAACTCGGGCGAAACTGACGAGGTGATCAAGCTGATTCCATTCTTGCGAAACAATGGAAACCGGCTGATTGCACTGACCGGTAATCGAGCGTCAACGCTTGCGAGCGCGGCACACATTCACCTTGACATCGGCGTAGATGCAGAGGCCTGCCCTTTCCAGCTGGCCCCCACGGCATCGACAACTGCAACGCTCGCCATGGGCGACGCGTTGGCGATCACACTGATGAGAGTCCGGGGGTTTCAACCGGAAAACTTTGCGCGTTTTCATCCGGGTGGATCGCTCGGTCGGCGGTTGCTCCGCACAGTAAGTGACGAGATGACCCATAGGGATCTGCCTTTCGTCAGCCACGGCACACCGGCGATCGACGTACTGCAAGCTATGACACGTGGACGTCTTGGGCTCGCGATTGTGCGGCTCGATACCGGCTGGGGCGTCGTGACCGACGGAGACGTGCGTCGTGCCATCGAGCGGCACGGCAACGAGGTTTTGCGAACCACTGCGGTGAACATGATGTCTGTTGAGCCAGCAATGGTCTCTCCAGAGACGCGGGTTGAGGATGCGCTGCTGGTGATGGAGCAGAAGAAGATCAACGCGCTGCTTGTGTTCGATGGAGCCGATGTCGTCGGGGTGTTCAAGAAGTGAGAGAGAGGCGCGAGCGCGTGGCGTTCCCCTTTTCAGACGGGAACGCCACGCGAGACATGATTCATTTGTCGGAGGATATATGAGCGGTTTGTCATTGAGTGGCTTCTCCCGGCTATCGGAAGAGAACTCCGGATTTATCCACTCGTGCCGTGGTCTGGCAGCACTCATGGTGGTGGCAACGCATATCGAGCAGGTGTTTGTCGCACCGTACTGGTCCGGTATTCACGCGTATTCGCTCATCCTCGGCCAGGCCTCTGTCATGTTGTTCTTTGTATTGAGCGGATTCCTGATCTGCAAGTCAATAACATCCAGGATATCCGAGGGCGATTATCGCGTTCTCGACTATGCCGCTGCCCGTGCCTGGCGTATCGTTCCGCCTCTGGTGCTTTCGCTCCTCCTGATACTGGCCCTAAGCCTTCTGAGTCCGGCGGTATTCAGTTCCGGGTCAAGCCATTTCTCGCCGGAAAGATACCTCGTTGCCGATGGCTTTCAGATCGTCCCGGAAGAACTATTGGGAGCAGCCTTGTTTCTGAACGGTTTTGTCACCCATACGCCACGTGTGAACGGGCCGCTATGGAGCTTGTCGTTTGAGGTGTGGCTGTATGCGATCGCAGGTGCAGCGGTGGCCTTCAGACAGGCGCCCAGATATTGGCCGGTAGTGCTTGCGTTCATTGCCCTGCTTGGCTTTCGGGACATGAAGTTCGTTGCGTATGGCGCAGTTTGGGCAGCCGGATTCCTGCTTTGCGTGCACCACAATTCCGGCACCAAATCGCGAAAACTACGATGGCTCGTTTGTGCCGGCGTAGTCCTTTTCGGTGGGGCATCGATCGAGTTCGCAGGCTGCTTTGTGCAGAGCTTTAACGCAGTTGGAGGGCAGGCGGGAGCAAACTGGCACTACATCGTAGCTTTCAACCTCTTCATAGGCTTACTATTTACTTGCGTGATAGCGTTGGTTCTGGATCGGCGATCGCCATCAAACGCGCTCCTTTCGAAGAGTGCAGAATATTCTTACACGCTTTATATCATTCATTTCCCAATCCTGCTGTTTGTGTTTGGCGTGACCCAAGCGGTGCTTAGAGTGTCACCGACAAGCCGGATTCTGATCGGGATCGGGACGTTCGCGTTGGTGGTCTGCATCGCACGCGTTGCGTCGACTCTGGTTGAGAACAAGGCGAGATTGAAGCAGCTTCTGTCTCGTGGATTCGCGCTGAGGTGAAGGCTGCAGGACGGCAGCCAGTTTGCACTGCACTGGATGAGAGATCTGACGAGGCAATCTGCGATCAGGCAAATCGGTCGGATCATCAGCAGGGAAGTAAGCAACCGATTGTCAGGAGGCGACTGAGGTGGGCGCGAACCTCAGCCCCCTGTCCCGTAGCGGTTTCCAAAGTTCGGGTCATCGTTTTCGACGGTCAGCGACCTCGAGGCAGATCCATCGATTGGCAGCGACCCACTTAGGGTGCCTCAGCAAGCGAGTGGCGGCTTTCCGTTCCGATGGGGCGGGTGCGGTGCGTCATATCGACGATGTTCCAGAGACGCAGCAGTTCACATTCTTCGTGAGCGGGGCACGTGGTGGCAGTCCCTAAGTAATGGGGCAGGCGACCAGGCTTGAGGGAAGGCGTTCTTTGATGTGAATTCCGGAGCGCCCTTCGGTAGGGATACCGTGCAGGTTAGATGGCATGCGCGGCAGCGGCGGTACGGCGTTAGCCAGGCTCGCGCCGAAATGTGAGTCATCGGCACGCACGAGGTATATGTGGTTCATGTCGCACATGCCTCTGCGACGCAGTCAGTGGTATCACCTGATGAAGACTGGTGCTTTCCCCCCGCATGGAAGAAGACGGTGCGCCCTGCGATCGCCGGCAGGACGTCCGCAGCAGGCCGCCTTCTGTGAGACTCCGGAGCGAACCGCGGCGCAAGACCATCTGATATCGAGATGTGGTCCAGTCAGCGACGACGGGAAGCGCCGGCTGTGGGCTTCAAAATCATAGGGGTAGCGTTGATATGGGACGGTAAGGTGCGGCGCTTACGTGCGACGACTGGCGTCCTCCGCATTCATAGCGACAAAGAATTGCCGTTAATGCGCGTCCCGGCGAAAATCGGGGAACCTTGCAAACGTGATGTAGTTGGAATTATGTTGACTTTGCGCACCGCCTTCGGGATCGTCGAAGGACGTGCGTATCACCGCAATGATATCGTCACCGCTAAATTGCCAATCCACGTATTGAAAGCCGTGTCGCTTCACGTCAGGATGCCGCATGACGACAGAGGAAACAGACCAGTTGTGGAGGTCGGGGGACGAAATCAATGCAAGGGTATTGCGAACGCGTTCGAGGCTTTCATGTCCGTCGCTCGCAAGTACAGCGTTTGTCAAAGACCAGTACCGTTGTGAGGTTGGGTCAAACCGAACGGTGAACTTCTTGCCTCCACCAGGCATGTCGACGAAGTCGCGCGTTGGGTCGAAACTCAGCGTCGTCTCATCGGACCCGACGTGGACGATCGCTGCTTTCTCAACCCCGTTCCGGGTATTGACGCGAAGCAGGATTCCTGGCGGTCCGTCCTTGAAAAGAACTACGCTGCCTTCCTCCCACGAAATGAACTTTCCACGCAGCCATGCAGGGTTAGAGGCTTGATGTTTTGATACGGTCCAGTTCTGCGTATCCAGGAGGTTCGAGTGTTGCGGGGCGGACATGATGAGTGAGCGCAAATCTCCGCCTTCGACCACGTCGTAGGCGCGCCAGACGCGACCCTGGCTGACCACGACAGGAACTGCGCCCGTGATGTAACGCCCCGGCAGATTGAAGCGTCCCGTAGACGCGTCAGTTGCATCAGTCCATGTAACGCCGCGGTCCACGGATCTGCGAATGGTGGGCGTGCCCATTGCCCGATCAGTTCCCATCAAATATAACGCGTTGTCCAGGACGAACAGCGATGACCAGTACTGGCCGGAGACCGTGCTCTGTCTGGTCCAGCTCTGACCTTTGTCACGCGACGCCATGACGGTCACGTAGTCTTGCGACGAACCGGGCCCAAACGTGTCGTAGGAAGCGACATAGGTGCCATCGGGTAGCACCGCCAATGCCGGGGATCCAAGGAATACGTGCGTGGATGCAGCACTATGGGCGATTACGCGACCTGGGGGACCGACATTCGTTGGCCCTTTTGCGGAGGCGGCCACCCCGCAGGCGCAAAGGACGCTGACAAGCATGAGCGAAAGCCTGCAACTGAGGCGGGCAAGGTGCCTGCCGGCCTGGCGACTCCGATCTGGCAGGCTCGATTTACGCGTGCGCATAGCTCGAGTGGGCGTCACTGGCATGATTGACATTTAGATACGGGAATTAGCCGCAATGGCACGAGTGGCAGGGCGCTGGGTCGAGAGGCGGCGGTTGGGGGTCGAAGGTGCGGTGTTTTGCTCGGCGAGGACGACGAAGAGCAGCAGCGTCATCCAAAGCATCCCATAGAGCACGTGATACTTGAAGAGCATGATTGGCAACAGGTAAGCGAGATATCGCCACTTGTTGCGATTGCGGAACATCACCCCAATCGTACCAAAGAACATAGAGGATCCGACAACGCCTACGCTGAACAGGACGTAGACGTAGAAGGAACTGTCTCGTGCCTGATATCCACGCATGTGTGTTTTGCCGACGTTGTTCCGGTCGTCCCAGAATAGACCGCTTCCGAAGGCACCCGCTGTGAGATCACGCTCCTGGAGTTCGGTCAGAATTAGCGTCCGGCTGCCCACGGCGTCATAGTCGACCGACTGATTAACACGTTGGTCGTAGACGTTGTACATGGCGGGCGCGCACAGTAACGCGGCCAAAATGACGAACAGCTTGAGACGCAGGTTCCCGCGTTCGAACATCACATGAACGAATCCAAGCACTGCACAGACTACCATCGACGCTACCGAGAAACTGATCAGTGCGGTACCGAATGCAATGACCGAGGCGAGCGCAATCCGACGTTTCACCAGAAGTAAAAGAACGCCGCACGGAATGACCGTCATGGCGTAGAAGGACGGTTCAGAGTAGAGGCCAAGCGCGCGGATGGAGATCAGACTGTCACTCAGTGCTTTCGTTGCATAGAGGGCGTCGGCGTCGGACTCGCGAATATAGCTATCAAAGTCCACGAACACACCAGTGGCCAGATAGTACAGGAGCTGGAAAAGGAAAAATGCACCATGAATATAGATCAGCGCCGTGCATGCTGACTCGATCGACTTGAGCGAAAGGACGCCACTACTTAACATCCAGTAGAGCAGCACGATGTAAGTCTGGATCAGTACAAATTTGATGAAAAAGTTGAGATAAAAATCGCCGAATGCAGAAAAAATAAACGAGATAGTGATACACCCAAGCCAGTATGTCAGCATTCCGCGGGCATTGGCTCCTTTCTCAAGAAGGGAGGGGGTCCGTAGGAATAACAGGGCGCACGCGAAGAAATAGGCTGCGAAGGTTGCTCGAACGCTGAATGCGTTCAGGGAGAAAAAGAATACACTTGCGGTGAACAGAAAGGTCGACATAAGGGAATTTCGGATCGGAAGCTGTACCTTGCATAGCAGTTGACGTTCAGGCACGCCACGCAGGTCGCCAATCCGTCCGGCGCCGACGTTTTAATCGCAGTCCATGGATCGGTCTCCTGGTGGTTTCAGGAGACTTGTTCCGTGGGCGCCCGCAGAGGATAAATGGACGCTGGCGCGTCGCGCTGCCCTCGTCCGATCCAGTCAAGCTTATGTCGGCTAACGACTGGGCAGTTGGCAAGCTGCCGAGGGGATTTGTAACTTCTTTGAAGTGATGGGAGACGCCACGCATCCGGTCCAGTATTCACCCTTCGCCATCGAAGGAAGGTACATCGCGCGGGTACGAGTTACACCCGACCGACTAGGCCCAGTGTTCGCAAAGCCACGGTGAATACATGTCGATCGCCCCCTGGATTGGTGCATGATGTCCGTACGCGACTGCCGAGACGGCAAACAGCGAGACAGCAGCAATCGGACGCAGGCGTCGCGGAACGACAGGAGCGCCGCTCCATCGAATCAGAAGTATCGTCACGAGCATGCCAAGCGTCCATCCGGAGACCACTTCTGAAACTGTATGAGCCTCGTCGAAAACGCGCGAGATACCGATAGCCGTCGCGAACCCAATGCCTGGCCAGATGGCGGCGCCAGGTTTGATGCGCGAGCCGTCGTTCAGGACGATCAGCCATGACATCGGCCAGATTGCAGAAGCGAGCATTGTGTGTCCGCTGATCATGCGAAAATCCAGCGAGCGAATCTGTATTCCGCATCCTGCGTACAAGATCTTTGTCACGCCAACGAGCAGCATTGCTGCCGAAAGAAGCGCGGCCCATGATATGGCAACGCGCGCGCCGGTCGGCGAACGCGTTAGCCACGCGAAGCAGACAATGGCAAGCGGGATCGTCAACGCTGCGTCGCCCAGATTACTGATAGCGGACCACATGCTGTATTCCGAAAGAAGAAAGGTGCCCACTATATCAGGCGATGTTGGCTTGCTCCCAGTTCGCAACGTATCGAGCCATCGAATCGATGGGAGAGGCGATTGGCCGTCGACTCTCACATAAAAGAGTTCGGAACCCGGGTCGGACGGAGCTGAGGTGGAACGTGTGATCCCTTTCGATGTCGCACGGCGTTTGGGTGTTTGCGAAAGAGAGCCGAAGTGTTGGAAGCGCGCGGAATTCCCACCTATTTTGTGTCTCCGACGTTCGTTTTGAGCGAGTTGTGGCGACTTAAACACTCAGGCCTGCAGATTATGTCATCCCTATCCGTCAAAATCGGAACGTATTCGGCCACTTGCACCACCTGGCTGAAGGACGACGTTATGCTTTCGCCCGATATCAGCGCATTCATCATGGAGCTCGTATGCTTAAGGTCACGAAGGCCGTTTTTCCGGTAGCTGGTCTCGGTACACGCTTCCTCCCCGCCACGAAGGCAAGCCCGAAGGAAATGCTGCCTGTTGTGGACAAGCCGTTGATCCAGTACGCAGTGGAAGAAGCTATTGCAGCGGGCATCACTGAAATGATTTTCGTGACCGGGCGTAGCAAACGGGCGATTGAAGACCATTTCGACAAATCGTACGAGATTGAGGCGGAACTGGAAGCGCGTGGCAAGAAGCAACTGCTGGAACTGGTCCGTGGTATCAAGCCCAGCCTAGTCGATTGCTTTTACGTTCGCCAACCGGAAGCGCTCGGGCTCGGCCATGCTGTATTGTGCGCTGAGAAACTCGTGGGCGATAACCCGTTCGCGGTTATTCTCGCAGATGACCTGCTTCATGGTGAGCCGCCCGTGACATCGCAGATGGTGGATCTGTTCAACCACTACCACAGTTCAGTACTCGGAGTGGAGGAGATCCCGCGAGCAGACACGCGTTCATACGGAGTTGTCGACGGAAAGACGTGGGAGGAGAACATCGTCAAGCTCTCAGCGATTGTCGAAAAACCCGCCCCCGACGTGGCGCCATCGAACCTCGGGGTTGTCGGTCGCTACATACTCAAGCCGCGGATCTTCAAGCATTTGCGCGCACTGAAGCCAGGTGCGGGCGGCGAACTGCAACTCACAGATGCAATTGAGTCCTTGCTCAGCGACGAACAGGTTCTCGCCTACAAGTACCGGGGGACGCGGTACGATTGTGGTAGCAAGCTCGGCTATCTGAAGGCCACGGTTGAGTTTGCGCTCCAGCACAGCGAGGTAGGCGCTGAGTTTGCTGAGTACCTGAACCTGCAATTGCGACGCGTTGATCAGCGCGAAAATGAAACGTTGGATGCGCGCGAGAGTGTGGACGCTGTCTGAGAACAGCGGCGGCCGATGCTATCGGTTTGTTTGTTGTTCGAGTGCATTCAGCTTTGCGCCAATCGGTACCCTGGGATAGTCCCCCGCTGTCCTGGTTTCGCCTGCCATGTTCTGGACATGGCAGGCTTTTTTCCCATCCTGAACCAGTCCTCGATAAATGTCCAGCTATAAGGAATTGCGTGAACAGCTCGCAATGCTTGATCTCAAGATCGCCGAGGTATTCAAGCATGAGCGGGAGATTGTGATTCAGGAAATTCGGAGAAAGTTGGAGTTACATCAGCTTACAGTGCGTATTTCGGGGAAGCTGAACGCCCGTTTCGGTGAAGTCGAACAGGCCAGGAGGGAGGTGCTGCGTAGTGCTTAGATTGTACTGCGGGTGTTCGACATCAGGCCACTTTTTGATCAGGTGCGTTC
>NZ_JBFPKI010000033.1:0-22019 GCF_040948675.1 Paraburkholderia sp. BR14312 | reverse complement strand
ATCCTATTGCCCCGCCGACGCGGCGCCGCCGGTGGTTCGTCGTCTCCGGCGGCTACGCCGCCTCCGACTCCTCACCACCGGCCAAAACAAACGTCAACGACCGGCCAAGATAATTGTCGCCGCCCATCCTCGATCGTGGCAATCTGTTGATCAAGCTTGCTCAAGCCGTTCCACTGCCCTCTGAGTGTGTCGATCAGTACCGCAGGCAATCGCTCTGCGACTGTTGCCAGCACTATCGGCATGGCCTTATCGAGCGCACAGCGACCTTTTCCCATCACCTCGCCGTATTCGGCGAGCAAACCCCGAAGACAGTTCACTTGCATTGTGCGGAACTTGATTAGTTGTTGCCGCATGCGATGCAGCGCCAGCACGGCCTGCTGACCTTCGGTCTTCACGGAAACCGCTTTCCCCGGCTGCTGCACCGCAAGCCAGATTGCACGCGCATCGGCCGGATCGCTTTTGTTGCCGATATTGAAGGCTTTGACGAATCTGGCCGCCATCAGCTTCACCTGGTGGCCCATCTTCGCAAGTTGTCTCGCCCAGTGGTGCGCTCCGCCACATGCTTCCATGCCGATCAGACAAGGTTCTCGGTTTGCGAAATGCTCGAGGAACCGTGCCCGCTTGATACGTTTGCTGACGATTTCACCGGAATCCGAGTCGACCCAGTGCACCTGAAAGATGTTTTTTGCAATGTCCACTCCCACTGGCGTGAGTTTCATAACATCCTCCGATTGATGATCGGTTACCGTCGCAAGAATCCACCATGCTTTGTAGCTTCGACGGTAGGTGGGAGGCGTTCATTCCATTTCCCGGTGTCAATCGGGATCGGTTTTGAACTTTGCATTCACTGTCGTTTCCGATGTTTCCGAATTCCCTGAGGGCGGCGTAGCAGTAACTCTCGACGGTGGATCACGCTGATATTCGCGGGTTGGGTAGCCTCGCATCACGGGGAGTCATACTGACTTGCTGATGCCCAGCAGCACGTTCTTGCCGCCGCTGGAGTTCTGTCGGGGTACCAGACCGACCCACGCCGCAAGTTGCCTGGCATTCCTGAAGCTCATTGCGTCACCGACAGACGCGACGAGCGCGCTCGCGGTAAGTGGCCCGATGCCGGGGACACGTGCGAGGCGTTGACTCGTTTCGTCGCTGCGGTGCCAGGACTGAATCTGCTTCCCGAGCTCCCGGACCTGCCTGCCAAGGTCCTTCAGATGGTCAATGAGCCGCTGGATCAGCAATCGAGACGAGCCAGTGAGATCGCTCTCTGCATCTTCGATTAGTTCGGGCACCTAGCGCTCGAGATGCCCGATGCCTTGGGGAACAACGATCCCGAATTCGGCGGCAGTCCGCGAATCTGGTTGGCCTGTGGGGTTCGGGGCCGGACAAAACCCTGACGTACGCGATGCAGCGACAACACCGATTGCTGCTCGATGGTCTTGACCGGTACGAAACGCATGTTAGGTCGCGCGACTGCCTCGCAGATCGCCTCGGCATCCGCCGCGTCGTTTTTGTTCGTCTTGACGTACGGCTTGACAAACTGGGGTGCGATTAATCTTACGGTATGGCCCATTGCCAGCAGCTTGCGGGCCCAATAGTGCGCGCTGACGCACGCCTCGATCCCGATTACGCAGGTGGAGAGGTTGGCGAAGGAACTCCGCAACGTGATTTCGCTTGAGCACTTTCTTCAGCACGGTTCGGCCATGTTCATTTCCATGTTCATTTACACCATGCACGGAAAAAAATGTTCTTCGCCAGATCGATGCCAATCGTCGTAATCTTCATGATGGGCGCTCCCCTCGGTCAGGTGGTTGCGGTGACACTTCCACTAATGGGATGGTCCCCGCCCTGGCGGATCGGATAGGCTGGCAGTGTTCATACCGAACTGGAGGCCATCATGGACGGAGTCACGCTCGTTGGTATCGATCTTGGCAAACACACATTTCACCTGCATGGGCAGGACGCAAAAGGCAAGGCTGTGTTCCGTAAAAAGATGAGCGCAAACAACTGGTCGAACTCTTCGCGACGTTCCATGCTTGTACCGTCGTTATGGAGGCCTGTGCCGGTTCGCATCATATGGCCCGCAAGCTGGCCGAATTCGGGCACACGGTGCGCTGTATCTCGCCTCAGTTCGTCAGGCCATTCGTCAAGTCAAACAAGAATGATTTCGTCGACGCCGAGGCGATCTGCGAAACAGCATCGCGCCCGGCGATGGAGATTTGTAACCCCGAAGACGGAATCGCAACGGACGTTTTCGGTGCTGCATCGTGTGCGTGAATCGATGGGTGCGCGAGCGCATCAGAACCGTCAACCAGATGCATGGCTTTCTCCTCGAGTTTGGCATCAGTCTGCCGGTGGGCAAGGCCGCTGTCGCACGCCTGCCGTCCGTGCTCGCCATGCAGGAACTGCCGCTCCGGCTGGTTGCGATTCTGGAGCGCCACCACCAGCACGTCAAGTACCTCGAGGAACAGATCGGTGAGATTGACCAGGAGCTGGGCCGCCAGCTCGCTGAGGACGAGATGGGACAGCGCCTCATGAGCATCCCGGGAGTTGGCCCGGTCACCGCAAGCGCGTTGGCCGCGAAAATGGGCGATGCAAAACAGTACGGATGCAGTCGCGATTTTGCGGCATCGATTGGGCTCGTCCCCCGGCAATACAGTACGGGCGGCAAGACCAATCTTCTCGGTATCAGCCGGCGCGGCGCCAAAAATGTCAGGCGCCTGCTCGTCCTGTGCGCCCGAGCCTACATGCGAGGCCTAGAGAAACGAACCGGCCGCCTGACGGACTGGGTTCGCGCAATGCTCGTGCAGCGGCATTCAAACCTGGTGGCGTGTGCACGGGCCAACAAGCTGGCGCGAACCGGCTGAGCAATTGTTGCGCGCCACACCACATTCGACGCGGGCTTCACAACCCGCCCGACCTGAACGAACATGGCTTCATCTTTATTGACCACACTCACCCAACTGGTTTTGCGACGACCGAAAATTGATGACGTGAACGGCATACCGGCCTGACGAAGAACCTGCGTGCCAAACAGGCTTTCGAAGCCGACCCACTGTTAAGGATCGTCAGGCGCGAATCTCATCGTGGCGCGGGGTGCGCCCCCCAAAACGACGCCGAATAGATTTAGGCAAGCCAACTCGCCATCGAAAATCAGGGTTGCAAAAATGGGGCGGACCATAGATTTGGCAAATTGATGCCGCTTCGGGTGGGGGCGTCGATCCCATTACTTTCGACTCTAGCTCCGCGAAACTACGTGATCTACGGTATTACGAACGACGCAGCACCGTGACGAAAAGATGACAATGCTAGCAACCGATCATGGGACGAAAATCGGGCGTTGCCGCTAGGGTGAGCGGCTTCATGCTGGTTGAGCCATACCTACTAACCTGACGAACCTGACATCAAGATCATCTTCCACGCATACACGCATTAGTATGCGTTAGGTTTCCATAATAAAAATTCATATTCAATAACTGATCCAATGTGGCAATATCGCTTTGACAGGACATGAATACGCGCTCCGCTTCGAGCATGTCTGATTGTCGTCGTCGCGTCTGGCGGACTGCGGTCGTCGGTCATCGACGGCAGCGAGTTACGCGTCAACTCGCTATACAAGCAAGGAATCGCACAGGTTGGCCAAAGAGTTCGGTTGGAGGCAGTCGCGGATGACGGAGGCATGGAAGCACTGTACACGGACGCATCCACATTTCAACTCGCGCTGCAGTGGCCTCCTGAATGGCACGCCTCAAGCGACGAGGAGCCGGAAGATGCTAGGCGCGTTCGGCAAGGCATGTGATGGCTATAGAGCGAAGCGTTCGACGAAGCAGAATGCAACAACCAATTAATCTGCAGTTGCCTATTGGGAAGAGCTAACCCGGATTCTGGATTGGACGCAAACAGATGCTCCACACTATTACACGCGCATAGAAGACTTCATGTCTACGCGGTCGAAAGAATATTTGCGCGGCTAGCAGGAGCGAAGCCCTGCCCGGGACGGCCAGATGCCAGCCGATGCGGTTCGCAAAGCCCAATGATATTGGGCATATTAGCGGGCAAAATTAAGCCTTCAAGACACTACGTCGGCAGCAGTGTGGTAGCTCGTTCTCTCTTCTTGATGGCGAATCCTTTCCGTAATGAAATTTCCTTCATGCGTTCTGTTTGCACCCGAGCGCCCAGCCCGTGAGTGCTCCAGCCTCGCACCATCCATACTCCATGCATTCATCAACCTCCCGGCTGCCAGAACTCGATTTTCTCCGCGGTCTCGCATTGCTGATCATTGTCGTCGATCACGTCAGCGGCAGCGTCGTGTCGCACATTACGTTGCACACGTATGCGCTTTGCGACACTGCTGAAGCGTTTGTGTTTCTCGCGGGCTACTCGACAGCCACCGCGTGGACTACTCTGGCAGCGTACCGTGACAAAGCGGCCGCGCGTAGGTGGTTTATCAAACGAGCGTGGGTTATCTATCGGGCATTTCTTTTCACGGCTGGCTTACTGCTGCTGGCGAGCGCCGTCTTGCGCGCGTTCCACATCGAAACGCCGCACACGGCACGTGATCTGCAGCAATTGATTGCGTCGCCGGCAACGGTGCTGCGCGATATCGTGCTGTTACGCCGTCAACCATATCTTGCGTCGGTGCTGCCGATGTACGTACTCTTCGCGCTGGCAGCACCGGTGATGGTACCGCTCGCACGCGAGCGCCCGTGGCTACTTGTAGCGCTATCGTTAGGGCTCTGGGCGGTCGCGGGAACCTTATATTGGTATCTTCCCGCCGCACTGAACAACCGATGGGATTTCAATCCGTTCGCCTGGCAACTGGTATTTGTGCTCGGCGCACTCGCGCGCTGCCAGCCCGTTTATCAACACATCGATTCCGCGCGCTTCGGCAGGATCGCGTGGCTTGCAGCGCTCGCGATCATCGCCTCTGGTGCCTATTACAAGCTGAGGATCGAGCCCTCAACGCCTGGCATCATGAAGCGGGACCTCGAATGGCCACGCGCGGTGAATTTCATCGCGCTGGCGTGGCTGGTCGCCGATCTCGTCCGCCGTGGCTGGATACGACACGCTGCTGAGAGGGCACCGTGGGTCGGAGCGATCGGCCGTAAGAGCCTGCCGTGCTTCGTCGCCGGCACCGTAGTTTCGCTGAGCGCCGATGCCGTGTTGGCCCGGACAACCGGCGGCCAGCATGATGTGTGGCTAGGTCTCGCTGCAGATGCAGTGACGATCCTGTCCGTATTTGCCGTTGCCTCGCTCGCGAGCCTGCCGGCCCGCGCGCTGACGTCACGCCTGAGGAAAAGGCTCCGCCTGTAGACCCATTAGCCGTCATGCGCAAAGCCGGTTCCTCGCGGCTCTTGAGTTCGAGCTGGGACTGAATAATGCTTCGCTGATTCTTCTCGCAGAAGCCCCGCGCACGGCTCGGGGGTGACGTGGCTCACTTTGCACTCAACGTTGATGCTGTGTCGGAAAGCCGCGGCAGTAAGGGGTTTGCAGAATCACTTTTTCAGGTGGTCGCCAGCATATGGATGCAGCAGGCAATTCTGAAGAAAGCCTCCGTGGATGGAATCGATCTGTTCGAAGCGGATGCGCAGTCGGCGGAAGTTGTGAAGCCACGAGATGGTCTGATCAACAGAGGCTGACCACGTCGAGCGATTTCTGCAATGCATGACCGCATGCAGTGGACATCGATATTTGTCGTGGTCGTAACCTCTATCGCCCTGAACGACCCGAGGCTTTGATAGTGGTTTGCCAGGCTTGCCACGGATGGGCGGAATTGCCTCGACGAACGCTAGAAGTTGAATGGGATCGTTGCGGTTGACACCAGTCATAATCACCGCGAGCGGGAAGTTCCTGCAAATGCATCAACAACTATCAGCTTCAAACCCTTGCCGCGCAAGGCGCTTCGAGTTTTTCAGGGTCGACTAAATTACTGTCTCAAATCCGGGGGCCACTTTACAGATCCTGCGCGAAGGGTACGAACTTCTGTACAACGAGATGGGATTGAGGGACTATATTCGCTACTTCTACTCCGGCCGCATCACGGTGTTGGTTGGCTCGTTCGCAGCATTGACGCATATCAACATCGAGGGTGAATCGCGCGCGTATGTTCACTAATGCAGGTGCGCGAGCGGGCGGCGGCAGGTTTTTAGGTTCGCAGCATTGACGCATATCAACATCGAGGGTAAATCGCGCGCGTATGTTCACTAATGCAGGTGCGCGAGCGGGCGGCGGCAGGTTTTTAGTTTGTGGCGCATCGTGGTTCGCAGCAGAGAAACCATCAACGTAGTCGCCCGGGGGCTCCTCGTCATCGTGCCAAGGCCGCATGATCCGGAATTCCCCAGAAGTTACGCGTCAGGATGACGCACGAATGACTGTTACTCAGGAGGAGGTGCGACTATGAAAAATATGGCCGACGCCGACACGATCGAGTGCCGCGGGATTATCCGGAGGAGGGCCTTCGAACTTGCCGAAAGCGGTGCCTTTACCGACTGGCGAGCAATCAGGCTGACGCTCCACTCGCTCTTTCCCGCTAATCGCGTCGACGATATCCTCGCGAGCCCGTTCTGTCGTCTGGACCTGAATCTGCGATGCGGCAAGCCCATCCGTCAAAGCCTGTCCAATGAATATGGTCACGTGCAAGACAGCGAGCACGAAAGCGCCGGATAGCGATCAAAGGAGGTTTGCACGAGAGCCGTCTGCGACGGCACCGACTCCCAGTCCATTGAACCATTGAAGTCCTACCGAAACTGGACAAGGGCCGTCCGGAAGATGAACCCCTCTTCTGCATGCAAACATGCTATGTATCTGATTTGACTTCACGGTTCGCTCGCAAACGGCCCGCTCACTCATGCGATGAGCCGACTGCAATGATTGCTGTTCGGCGCTTGATCGGTGCTGGATCAATGCCGGGTGTGGCACAGCTGCACAGATGGCGGAAGCATCATTCTCGTCGTTCTTGCCGCCGACCACAAAGGGCTTCACATATTGTGTCGGCAGCAGTCGAACCGTGTGCCCCCTGCGAGATAAATTCCAGAGCCCAGAAGTGCGAACCGTGACGGTGTTCGATGCCGATCAGGCTCGGTTCCAATCTCGAAAAGAACTTGCGCAGCTGCGGAAGTTTGCGCAGCTGTATCGGAGCAAGATCTGCGAACAGGCAAGGATGGTGACGTGGCCCCGGTGGACAAGTGGCCCTATGGCGTGTTCACGCTAATATCGTTTGATCGTCCACTCTGGCGATGGAAATCACCGAAGCCCAATATCAACGGATCGAGCATTGTCTGCCACGACAGCGTGGCAACAGTCAGTCCGACGAACCTGCAAGTGCAGTGCGATCTTTATGTCGCAGAGCACGGCTGCAAGTGGCGTGGACTGCCGAAGCGCTTCGGTAGATGGCATACGATTTACACGCGGATGAACCGCTGGTCCAGAAGTGGCGTGCTGCGTCGCGTGTTCACGGAATTGCAGCGTGCACAGATCGTTCGCATCAGGATCGACGCGGTTTCGCTGGATAGCACTATGGTAAAGGTTCATCCTGATGGCACCGGTGCGTTAAAAAACGGACCTCAAACAATCGTAAAGTCCCGAGGCGAAGGGAATACCAAGATTTATATGGTTGCCGCGGATGCTCGAACAGCCATAACGTTCGCGTTGTCTGCCGGCTAGGGAGCAGTCGTCAATAGTGGTGTATGCGGGCGGAACGGCATGATCAGGCGGCCAGCGCTTGAGGAGCCGGTGTGCTCGCATTCACCGGAGTTCCGTCTTTGAAGGGAACGCCCTTCAGAAGCTGATCAATTTTCTCGGCACCGCGAATCTTTCTCCAGGTCTGCTCGGCCGCTTCAATCAGCTTGAACGCCATCGCGAGGAGGGTCGCGCGCGACAGACAGTTGCGCGTGCGGCTGGTGCGATGGCGTACCGTAGCAAACGTCGATTCGATCGGATTCGTGGTCCGCACATGCTGCCAGTGCTCCGCAGGGACGTCGTAGAACGCGAGCAGTGCGTCTCGATCCTTCGTGAGCTTCTCGACAGCCTTCGGGTACTTCGCCGCGTACACGTCGACGAACTGATTGAACGCAACAATCGCATCGGCGCGCGTCGCGGCATTCCAGATCTCTGCGAGCGCCGCCTTGGCCTTGCCGTGCTGCGACTTGGGCATCGCGTTGTGGATATTTCCGGCCTTATGAAACCAGCGGCGCTGATGTCGCGTCTGCGGGAACACCTCATCGAGTGCCGCCCATAGTCCCATCGCGCCGTCACCAACCGCGAGCAGTGGCGGCGCCCGAGCAATGGGTGCGGATCGGAAAGATGGACGAAGAAATCGCAGCGATCGAATGTTGGTTGCGCAAAGGGAAGAAGGAAGACAAGGCAGTAAACGAAAGGTTGCGTTGGCAATTCTGCGGGTCGCTCGTGGCGTGTCGACGAGACCTACCTGAAGATTCGCGGCAGCTGGGTCTACCTGTACTGGACAGTGGATCGGGCTGGTCAGACGGTGGACTTCACGCTCAGAGCCCGACGCGACGCGGCTGCGGCCAAAGCTTTTTTTTCAGCAAGGCCATCAAGCGTCAGGGCCAGCCGCCGGAGACCATCACGCTCGACGGCTATGCTGCCTCGCACCGCGCGGTGCGCGAAATGAAGACCGATGGTGTGCTGCCTGAAGACACGAAGGTCAGGTCCTCAAAATATCTGAACAACGTGATCAAGCAAGACCATCGCCACATCGAGTCCAGAACGAACGCGATGCTTGGGTTCAAGCGATTCGGGAGCGACGCGGCCCCGATTTCAGGAATCGGGTTGACGCATCGCATTCGCAAGGGGTAGTTCGATCTCGCGAAGCTCGGCCTCAAGGAGGCCGCTGCGCCCGCCGTATGGAATGCGGTCCTGTTTGATCGATAAGCCATCCTCCCTATTTGAACTTTTTCAACCCGCCTGCCTATTTGCACCAGCATCCTTCATCCCACGATTTTACTCGACCATCCCAGCAACGCGACAATGCCAATATGATCGATCCGCGACCAAACCGGTTAGCAGTCCTTTATCGACCCTGACTCATCGCACTGCCACCGCAACATGCACCGAACTTTGTTGCACACACCCAATAATCGGAACCAGCCGAGCGCAAATAATGCCACGCGGTAAGCGAGACTACTAAGAAGTACGTCATCAAATTAATTTATGCCTGCACTTATATTGATCGGCGTAGGTCCTATTGATGTCTGTTTGCTGCATTTTATCAATGGATCTGAAGCCACAGTCGGTATAAGAGATGTGCGCAAATCTATGCGCCTACTGAGGCAACGCATGGTTCCGTTCAAACAAGGGACGGGGGTAGCCTAACGTATTTGACGACACAATTGCGACACGATGACTCATCTAGAATACCGGGTAGACTGAATTCTGTTATGCAAACCTTAATGACTGGAATGAAATGCATCGCAATTCTCATCAAGCTCAACACCATCTGTCGGCGTAAAACACTGTATGAGATCGCCATCATGGAAGAATCTTCTGCCGGGACGATGGCAAATGGCAGTCGGCATGGCGTCAGCGCCGACACATTCACCGAGAGTCTGTTTTCCATGTGCAAGCTGGACGACTTCGTCCCCAAGTCGCATCCGTTGCGTTCGATCCGCGTGATGGCGAATGAAGCGCTGGCGAAGATGGATCGACTGTTCGCCCAGATGTACGAAGCGGACATAAAGGGCGGGAGGCCGAGCATCGCGCCAGAGAAGTTGCTGCGAGCCATGCTGATTCAGGTGCTTTTCAGCATCCGCTCAGAGTGCCAGCAGATGGAGCAGGTGCAGTACAACCTGCTGTTTCGTTGGTTCATTGGCCTAGCGATGGACGACGAGGTGTGGGTGCCCACGGTCTTTACGAGAAACCGCGAGCGTCTGATCGAGCACGACGCCGTGATCGAATTCTTCAACGAAGGGGTGTCCATCGCCGGGAAGAAGTGTCTGCTCTCAGGTGAGCATTTCAGCGTGGACGGCACCCTAATCCAGGCGTGGGTCGGACACAAGAGTTTTGTACGCAAGAACGGCGACGATCAGGACAACGATGGTGGCGGCACGGGCGACTGCAAAAGCGAGAAACGCAGCAACGAGACACATCAGTCGAAGACCGACCCCGATGCGAAGCTCTATCGAAAAGGCAAAACGGCCAGCGAATTGAGTTACATGGGCCATACGCTAACGGACAACCGGCATGGCTTGGTGGTCAACGCACGCGTGACACGCGCCGACGGTCATGCCGAGCGTGAAGCGGCCAAGATCATGATCCACGACGTACGGCAGGCGGCAGAGGATCCGGGCGCGGAAATCACGCTGGGTGCAGACAAGGGTTACGACGCACAGGAATTCGTCGAGGCGCGCCAGCAGATGAAGGTCACGCCGCACGTTGCGCAAAACACCTCGGGGCGGCGTTCGGCAGTGCCCGATGCGATTGCCTCGAGCGTGGGCTACGCCATTTCGCAGCAAAAGCGCAAGTTGATTGAACAGGGTTTCGGCTGGGCCAAGACCGTGGGGCGCATGCGCCAGGTGATGGTGCGTGGCTTGAAGAAGGTGGACCAGATGTTCGTGTTGAATATGGCGGCCTACAACCTTGTGCGCATGCGATCGCTGGCACAGGTGCGTCCATAGTGGCGGGAAAGCGGCAATGAGGCCAAAAAAGTAGCCTCAACCCGCCAAAACAACGTTGAATTCGCGTTGAGATTGCGCAATCAGAAAAATTTTCGGCAGGAACCGCGTAAGCGGAACAAGGCCGTCTCCGTTGGGCTGTATTCCAGCGGCCTGCTAGGGCATCCCGGCGGCGGCCGAGTGCACTGGGTGGGTTGATTGACGGGAGACCGCGAAGTCCGCGCCACGTATTGGCGTCGTCCAGCGTCATTTTGGAACGACCCATCTTTTTGATAGAAGGCTATTCGCAAGCATTGATCGAAGCCAACGACCTGATTGGAGTCTCGACTCGTGAATCTTCCAAAACGCATGCTCGTCGCCAATGTCGCGTGGGCCCAGGAAATCGGACGGCGCGAACCAAACTTGTTTCGCGCGCTAGCCGTGGGGCAGAAACCGCAAGTGCTCTGGATTGGCTGCTCAGATAGCCGCGTACCCGTCGAAACCATCACCCAGTGCGCGCCGGGGGATCTATTCGTTCATCGCAACATCGCTAACCTTTTTCGTCCTGATGACGACAACACCATGAGCGTGCTCGAATATGCGGTGTGTGAGCTGCGGGTCGCGCACATCATTGTCTGCGGGCATTACGGATGCGGGGGCGTGCGCGCCTCGCTACTTCCGCCAGCCGATGCCTCGCCGCACTTCAACCGCCACATCAGGCCGCTTTGCGCACTCGCACACACGCATCACGCGGCGCTCGCTCGCCTGCCATCGGAAGAGGCACGCATCAACCGGCTCGTCGAACTTAATGTACTCGAACAGGTACGCCTGCTGCGCGAGCATCCGCTCGTGCGTGGGCGTGCACCCTCTCCCCTTGTGCACGGCTGGATCTTTTCACTGAACGACGGCCAGATGCGCGAACTCGTGTCGGGCTACGGGCCTGAAACAAGGAAGGCAATCGCCCCCGTCTGACCCGCTCCAGATCGCTCCGCTTACCTCGTTCACCGGAACATGGCAGTCGCACAAGTTTCGCCGTCGCGGTATTCACCCTTCACTATTTTTCGTTTCCGTCATGACTTCGAAAGCTTTCCCTTCTGCGCTTCTACGTGACCTCGCAGCCGGCGCTGTAGTCTTTCTCGTCGCGCTGCCGTTGTGTCTCGGCATTGCAAAAGCCTCCGGCGCAGAGCCGCTAGCCGGGCTGGTGTCTGGCATCGTTGGTGGCATCGTCGTCGCCTTGCTCAGCGGATCGTCCCTCAGTGTGAGCGGCCCCGCCGCGGGCCTCGTCGTGATCGTCGTCGACGGCATCGCGCGTCTCGGTAGTTTCTCTGCATTCCTTATTGCATTGCTGCTCTCGGGCGCCATCCAGTTCGGCTTCGGCACGCTTCGAGCCGGGCAGCTCGCGTCGTATGTGCCCACACCCGTCATCAAGGGAATGCTCGCCGCAATCGGCCTGCTGCTGATCATCAAGCAGGTTCCACTCGCAGTCGGTCTGACGTCGGGCGGCAACACCGAATCGTTGGCAGGCGCGCTTGCATCCATCTCGCCCATAGTCTGTACTGTAGCCGCCATCTCGCTGGCCATCCTTGCGGCCTGGGACACGCATACATTGCGACGCTTCGCCCTAGTGCGGTTCGTGCCCGCGCCGCTTGTCGTCGTAGTTGCGGGCGTAAGCGCGACGCTGGTTTGCGGCGCGTTAGGCGCCACGCTCGCGTTGCCACCTGAGCTCCGCGTAGCGTTGCCGGCCATCAAATCGTTGGCGGCGCTCCACGACGCCTTGCATTTCGCTGAGTTCGGGTTGAGCTTCGCGCGCCTTGTGGATCCAGAAATCTGGATCGTCGCCCTGACGCTTGCCGTTGTCGCGAGCCTAGAAACGCTCCTGAGCCTCGAAGCCGTCGAGCAGATCGACCCGCAGCGTCGCGCCGCACCACCGAATCGCGAACTCAAAGCGCAAGGCGTCGGCAATATGGTGGCAGGCGCCATCGGGGGATTGCCCATCACATCCGTCATCGTCCGCAGTTCGGCCAACGTCCACGCCGGCGCGCGTAGCAGGCTCTCCGCAATCGTGCACGGCGTGCTACTCCTCGTCAGCGTGTTCTCGCTCACGGATGCGATCAACCTGATTCCGCTCGCGAGTCTCGCCGCCATTCTCATTCATACCGGCATCAAGCTCGCCAGACCGTCGCTGTTCATTATGCTCGCGAAACAGGGAGCGGCAGCGTTCACGCCATTCATTGTAACGATTGCCGGGGTGCTCGCCACCGATCTGCTCACCGGAATTGTCCTCGGCGTGCTGTGCAGCGCCGCGCTCGCGTTGTGGGCGAATCTGCATCGGCCTATTGCCCTCGCGCGACACGACGACCATTTCCTGCTCTCGTTTCGCAAGGATGTGTCGTTTCTCGGCAAGGTGGCGCTCAAGGAGATGCTTGCGCATATCCCGGATCGGGCGACTCTCATCGTCGACACAACCCGCGCCGATTTCATCGACCACGACGTGCGCGAACTGCTGGACCGTTTCATTGACGAGGCGCCGCTGCGGTCGATCTCGGTGGAGGTTCTACATGCCGCAACGGTGCTGCCTCCTGCAACGCGCTCAGGCGCCTGACCGCATGCCAACAATGATGTTGGGATCCGTGACGGTTGTGTGTCGCATTAGATGCTATGTGGGAGGGCCGCGGAAGTAAGCCCGACTGGGTAAAACGGAGCTTGCACACATCGTTTTCTCCGAAGGAGCACGCAAATGGATGGCGCGAGCCGGTGCCTCGTGGCGTATGCTGCCGACCAACTTCCCGCCGTCGGAACTGGTCTATCAGCAAACACAAACGTTGGCTGAACGCGGGTTGTTTCGATGCGATGGTCAGCGAATTGCGTTCGGTGCTGCGTATCGCCCAGGAGCGCCGGGGGCAACCCAGCGCGGTTATCCTGGATGGACGCACGTTGCAGTCCACGTGCGAAAGCGGCCCGCGTGCGGGCTACGATGGCTATAACCGCAAGCGTGGCAGCAAGGTACACATGGCGGTCGATACGCTGGGCAATCTGCTGGCTGTGCACATTACGCCGGCCAACGAGCAGGGGCGAGCGCAGGTTGCCGAGCTTGCCCGCCAGGTTCAGGAGGTATCGGGTCAAACAATGACGGTGGCATTCACGGACCAAGGCTATACAGGTGAGGACGCGACGCAGGCCGCGCGTGATGAAGGCATTGAACGGCAGGCCATCAAGCTGCCGGAGGCGAAAAAAGGCTTTGTCCTCCTGCCGCGTCGCTGGGTGGTCGAGCGCAGCTTTGGCTTGTTGAATCGCTTCCGGCGGCTCGCACGAGATTACGAGCGACTTCCGCAGACGCTTGCAGGGCTTCATTTCGTCGTCTTCGCAATGTTGATGCTCGTTCCACGCTTCCCAGCGCGACGCAGTAGGGCGCGGGATCTCCCGGTTCCCATGCAAGGTGTTTCCGCACGTGCTCAGGGTCTCCGACCGCGCGGGGTCCGGGATTGCCTTGCCAATACGGCAATCCCGGCGTGGCTTTCGGCAAGCGTCAAGCGCCTCGGCACCCCGATCAGCCCGCACCTTTCGGAACGGGGAATGGATTTCGCAGCTCGATACCTGGCCCATGCGTACCTCTGCCAACGCTTCGCCTACGCCCTTACGGACGCACACGCATGACTCGAGGCCGTTGTGGTTGGCTAGACCTTCAACGTATGACTCTTTCATTCACAACACCTTGCCGGGTTTGACCGGCGCACGGACGCGTTCATTTCATTGCTCACGCCCAATGCGGCTTCGAACAGCTTGCTGTGCATAACCTGCCCTCGTCGTGTTTATGCAGAAGTCGGGACGATACCCCCCACTGGAAATTCAACAGAAGCAAAATTGAGTCCATTCATCTACGGCTGTAACGGCGACCTTGAGGTAGGTCAAACATTGGTCAACACGGGTAGGATGCCATGAACAACGAAATTGGAGCGTGTGCGAAACTAAACATTAACGAATGTCGCGAAAATACGTCGGCGTGAAGTGCATGTGGTAGCGTATGCTTGGCCAGCCACGCCCTGACCTTCGGATGCTTATGCGTCGCATCGTTGTCGACGATCAGATGCACATCGAGATTGTGCGGGCACCGCCTGATCCGCATGCCTGAGAAACGCGAGGAATTCCTGATGACGGTGGCGCGGCTTACATTGCGCGATGACTTCACCCGTTGCCGTATTGAGGGCGGCGAACAGCGGGTAGCGCCCTGCCGGACGTAGTCATGCGTCACTCCCTCAAGATAGCCCCGCCCCATCGGCTACATCGGCTGCGTCCGCTCTAGCGCCTGGCACTGGCTCTTTTCGTCGACGCACAGCACCAAAGCATTGGTCGGTGGGCTCAGGTACAGCCCGACAATATCGCGCAACTTCTCTACGAAGTAGGGATCATTAGACAGCTTGAAACTTTTTGACCAATGAGGGGCGTTGCATAAGTGGAACGTAAGGACAGGCCACGCGCCGCTGCGCTTAGCCGTACCTCGTCGATCAGCCAACCCGACACTGAATCACAATGACCTCCTTCGAACACATCTCCAGTCACCCCATCCCGGATCTGCGCGCGCAGCTCGAGCAATACCTAGACCCCGCATCCGGAGCACGTCATGTACATTTGGCCAGCGACCAGGACGAGTTCGCTTTCCTGGTGGGCTTTCCGACGGTTCCGCAAGCTAGCGACGGGCGTGCCCATATCCTCGAGCATCTTGCACTGTGCGGCTCGGAGCGTTTCCCGGTGGCGGACCCGTTTTTCGCAATGCTGCGGCGCTCAACGGCGACTTTCATGAATGCGATGACGTACCCCGACCGCACGGTCTATCCGTTCGCGAGTACCGATCGCACCGACTTCTTCAATCTGCTCGACGTCTATCTTGACGCGACCTTCTTCCCCAAGCTGGATTACCTTAGCTTCCGTCAGGAGGGCTGGCGCCATTCCTTCAAGGACGATCGCCTGATCCGTCAAGGTGTAGTGCTCAACGAGATGAAGGGCGCGTTTGGCGATCCGCTGAGCATCCTGTACTCCGGCCTCAACAAGGCTCTGTTCCCCGGAACGTCCTACGCCGAGAACTACGGCGGCGACCCGCTCGTCATCCCGGAGCTTTCACACGAAATGCTGCTGGAGTTCCACGCCAGCCACTACCATCCTTCGCAAGCGATGTTCATGAGCGCTGGTCGAATCGAGGCAAAGGAGATTCAGGCCAAGCTCGTTGAGCGCGTGCTCTCGCGCCGCACGGGACGGTGCCCGGCGCGTCGGCCAGAGCTGGCTGCTGACTGGATAGCACCGCGCCGCGCTCAGGTCAGAGTACCGTCGGCTCAAGCGCGCCCTGACGAACATGGCCTACAGCTCAGCTGGCGCTTCGGTGAATCCACCGACCCGCTAGCCACTGCACGACTTCGGCTACTGAGCCACGGCTTGCTTGGCGACGCCTCCGCGCCGGTGATGAAGGCGATGCAGTCGGCCGGCTTCGGCCGACCAAGCCAGATGAATTTCGTCGACAGCGGCCTGCGCCAGCTTGTGCTGCATATTGGCATGGAAGGATTGACCGAGACACAGGTGGAGCGAGCAAAGAGCTGTATCGAGCAAGCCCTCGAGGACGCCGCAACTGACGGCGTTCCGGTGGATGTCCTCAAAACCGCACTGCGCGACATGCGCTTTGCACAGCGCGAGATTCAGGGGGACACCATCCCAGACGCACTGCGCCGGTTGCTTGACGCCATACCCTTGCTGATGAACGGAGGCGATGTCGCAACGGCATTCGATATCGAACCCGTGCTTCAGCAACTCGAGAAAGAGATTGAGGACCCGGCCTTCTTCAAGCGTGCCGTCCGTGAGCTGATCAATCACCCGAATCTTCTGGCCACGCACGTGATTGCAGATGCCGACTTCGCGACTCTGCGCGAGGCGCAGGAAGCCAAGGCGCTCGCGCTGAAGGAGCGCGAGCTGAGCGACGACGAGCGTCGCCAGATCGGCGCCGAGGAGGCCGCTCTGGCCGAACACCGGAAGGCTCGAAGCAACATCGATGTACTGCCTTGCGTTCAGCCGAGCGAACTCAGGCGTGAGCCCATCGCGTTCCCAGAGATTCAACATCAGCACAGCTCGATTAGCGTCGTCGGTGGCGCCACCAACGGCATCACCTATGCGACCACGCTTTTCGATCTGAGCACGGCCCCGAAGGACGATTGGCCCTGGCTATCCCTGTACGCGGACATCGTGCCGGACCTCGGGACTGGTAGTTTGGGATTTGAAGAAGCGGGCCGATGGCGCCAGCGTCAGGTGTCCTCATTCTCAATGACGCTGGACACCTTGGTGGAGGCCGGTCGCACGAGCCTGACGCCGCAACTGAACGTTCATGCCTCCGCGCTGACTGGGGACGAAGCCGGAATCCCCTCCGCCATCGCGGCGTGGGCCTTGGTGCCGCGATTCGATGAACTCGACCGCATCTCGTTTTTGACCAAAGCGCGCGTCGCGCGTAAAGTCAACGGCTTAGCAGCGGCGGCCGGCCAGTACGCTTCTCTGGCCGCGGCCGCGCCCTACTCGATTCGTCGGCAATTTGCCCACCGCGTGCACGGCCTAGCCTCTCTGCCATTCGTCGCCGCGCTAGGCAAGATGCTGGAGTCGCCGGAGGGCGTTCAAGCTATCGCCGACCACCTGAAGCGCATTCACCAGCTGTTGCTGGAGGTGCCCAATCGCGTCATTTGGGTTGGCCTGAACGGATCGTCGCTCGAGGCCTCGAAGGCATTGGACCTGCGCCCCTCTCGGGCGGGCAGGCTGGGTGCATCTGACGCGATCTCGCGTGCTCATGAAGTCGCCAACGTGGCCTTGCGTGTGGCAAGCCAGGTGAACCATTGCCACATTGCATGGGCCGCGCCTAGTGTCGAGCATCCCGATGCTGCGCCTCTCGCTGTTGCCGCCGAGCTCCTGACCCATCTTGCGCTGCACCGCAAGCTGCGCGAAGAGGGGGGCGCCTACGGCGGCTGGGCCAGCTATAGCGCGGAGGATGGCCTTTTTACGATGAGTTCGTTTCGCGATCCCCGGCTGGCGGGCACCTACGCGGATTTCGCGGGCTCGGTGCGCGAGATCCAGGACGCAAGCTTTAGCCAACAGACCCTCGAAGAAGCCATCATCTCAGTCATCAAGCGACTCGACAAACCTCTGGCACCATATACTCTCGCCAGTGCAGCCGATCGTTCGGAGCGTCGCGGTGTGACGAAGGAGATGCGCCGAGCCTTCCGCCAACAAGTGCTCGCTTGCACTTTGATGCAAGTCAAGGAGGCGCTCGCTCGCTGGCTACTCCCACAAGCGGCTAGCCGTGCCGCCGCTGTGGGAAATGCAAACCAGGATCTCTGCGGAATGGCTGTGATCGAGGTAGCTGACCTTGTGAATTGATTCAAGTGATTGCGGGTTTGACCGTGCCTCGATTTCGCGTACAGCAGGAATTTTGTTAATTTCCTACTGTACGGAGGGGTTGCATGTCAGAAAGGTCAGTGCCGAAACGGCAACACACAGACGAATTCATGATCGAGGCCGTCAGGCTTGCCAAATCAGTCGGGCAGCACGAGGCTGCACGAAGGCTTGGGGTACCAGTGGCGACGCTAGGGAACTGGATGCGGCGTGGCCGCCGATTCGAGGGCGTTGGCCCGGCGAGTGGTCGCGAAGCGGTCACGGCACGAACAACTCGCCCGATCAGTGCGCTGGAAGCCTAGAACAGCCGGTTGCGCAACGAATTGGCCAGTGCGAAGCTGGACATCGAAATCTCTCAAAAGCGACGGCGTACTTCGCGAAAGGGTCGCGGTGAAGTACGCATGGATCGATTCCCACCGCGACCAGTACCGCGTCAGCCGCCTGTGCCGAATGCTTGATGTATCGCGCAGCGGCTATTGCCAGTGGCGTCGCCGCGGATCGAGCAGGCGCGCTCAGGCCAATGCAGCGCTGGACGCCGCGGTCGCCACCATCTACCCGGCGAGTCGCGGCAGTTGCCGTCGTCCTCGTATCGTGCGGCAGTTGCGTGCCCAGGGCCAGCCGGCGAGCGCGGAGCGCGTACGTCGCGCAGCCTGCAACGCCAAGGGCTGCGTCCGGTCTATATAAACGGATCTGGCGCATGCGCTCGGTTTCCGGCTGCTCGAACACGACGTGCATACGTAGGTCCGCCGCCACGCGTGCCGCGGCCGCCTGGAAGTCCTCGGGGCCGGACAGGGACAGCGTGGAGCCGAACTTCTGCTGGGCAAAGCGTGGCGCGATCTCGATCGCGTCGCGCTCGCTGTCCCACAGCCGCAGCGAGCGGCCCTCGTCGACGAGCAGCGCCGCGCCATCCTTGCGGTAATCAACCTCGCCGCTGGCCCGCACCTCATACGTGATCGACGGGCCATTCCAAAGGATTTCGTTGTGCGACTGAGTTGCGCCGTGCGCGCCATCCCGCGGCGCGGCAAGCGCAAGCGAACGCGCCTCGGCGGCACGCTGTGATCGCCGGCGGACCCGTTCAGTTGAGGAGAGGTCCGTGCGATCGGCGAACGCGCTCCGGGCGTCATGGAACGCGCTTTTGATCGTAAGCGACATTTGGCGGCCGTCTTGACGATCAGAATTTGATCTCGAAGAGGCGTTCATTGACGTCCGGAAGGTCAAAGGCAGAGGGATTGAAACTGCCGCCACACCAGTCGAGTAATCGCTGGTGTTCTTCATGAGCGGGATCGATGATCGCGTCGAGGAACTCGACGTAGCCGGGTACGCCGCCAACATCTTCCGGCGGACAGGCATTGCGGCCGTCCAGGCAGATGGGCGCGCGCAACTGGGGATCAGGCGCCAGGACCTTCTCGAGCTTCACACGATGCTGCCAGTTGTCGCCGCAATCGTAGATGTAAGTGAATGACTTCAGCGCACCGAGCGCACGGCCCAGGTTCACCCGCGCTTCGTTGAGCATCGGCGGGTCACTCGGGAAGTCCGGATCGGGCACCCCGTAGTGGCGTCGCCGAACACGAATTCGTGCAGGTGGCCCAAGTAATTCGCTTCGCCAGAAGCCATAGTCCGTCATCGGTTGCCCAGAGAATTTATACCAGATCGCCGCGACGTCCCCGAAAAATGAACACGTCGTCGCCGAGCGGATTCTCTTCGAGTGCCGCTTGCACCTTCGCAGCAAGAGCCGGGAAACCACTACGCATGTCGGTGACGCCTGCGGCGACCCAGGTGCGAGTGCCTACCGGCAGGCCGATCATCGGGATAGCTCCCGGATCAGCAGCCGCAGCATATCCGGTGACACGTTGCCGCGAACTCTCAAGCGTGCACGGTCGAACTCGATCTCGCAAAGATCCTCTGGCGAGTGTGCTGTATCGACTGCTATCGGTGGCGTATGTTCCGCCGCTTCAGCGACTACATCCACAGGCAACAGCGACGGCACCTCCGGTGCCCGCTTCGGCGTTGCGCCCTCCGGAAGCGTTGGCAAACCGTACTCTCCTGCCAGATAAAGCCGTCGCCATTTGAACAACAGGTTCGCAGTGATGTCGTTGCTGCGCGCGATCAACGCCACCGACGCGCCCGGTTCGAAAGACTGTTCAACCAGTTGCCGTTTGAACTCGGTCGGAAAGTTCGGCCGCTTATATGCGCCGACTGCGGCGCCATCGCCCCACGTCTTGTTCACTTTGGTATCCACCATCATTTGGTGGGTACCAACTACCCAAAATCTCAATCAGCACGCCAGAGCGGCCGCGGCGAGACGCTTACCTTATGACCCCCGATGGGCAGTTCAAACTCCTCCACTTGTGGGCGGCTAAATTCCCCCCGGGCAGGACGAGCGGATTATGCGTCGGATTCCTCAGTGACGGCAAGTCTGGCGGCGGCTTCCCGCAGGCGATAGCTCTTGCCTTCAAACTCGAGGAGTTTGGAGCGGTGCAGCAGGCGATCAAGGATCGTAGAGGCCATGGTGCTGTCGCGAAGGTAGCGCCTCCAGTCCTGGACGAGGCGGTTGGACGTGACGAGGATGCTGCGGCGTTGCTTGTGGCGTTGATGGACCACGGTCTGCAGCAGTTCGGCCGCGGCATCGGGAATGCGTTTGGCGAGGAACAGATCGTCAAGCACGAGAAGTTCGGGCTCGACGAGGGCCTTGAGCAACCGGTCCTGATCGGCACGCGTTTCCACGGCATAGCCGGCGAGCACGATGTCGCGACGTAGCTCACCTTGATTCCCTGCAGGGTGGCGTTGTAGGCGATGGCCTTGGCGATGTGGCTTTTGCCGGGGCCGGCTCCGCACCCGCTCCCGCCACTACCACCGCCCATTCGGGTAAATCCACCGGCCAGAGCGAACTCAGGACGGGATAAAACTCGGGGGCAAGCTCATTCACGGACGACTATTTAAGAGTTCTGATTAAGGCCGTTGAGATCGCCCGACCCAGAACTTGGCGGTTCTCCGGGACATCCATCATAGTCACGTGGTCGCCCGGAATTGGCACGGCATGAATGGCCTCCGCACATAAAATTCGGTCCCAACCCCGCAAAGGCGAAATTGCTTCTGGACCTAGAGAAGTTTGTCGAGAACGTGTCCGACTGCTAAAAGGCCGGGTCGCATAGAATTGGTGTATCTCAACTGGAAGGGACGGAACTTGATACAAGCGCAGCGCCCGTTGAAACTGCGTGGCCCTTTCATACCTCAGAATATCATTGCGAAGATCACGATCCAGCGGGATCGCCCCGATTTTCTGAGCCTTTTCAAGAAGTCGGGAAATTGAACTTTGTCCAGCGAAGCGATTGAGGATTTCGAACTTCTCGTCATTCAATTCGAGAGACTCTAACACTACTTCTTGTATCATTTGGGTGGATGATGTCCTTGATGGATTTGCAAATAACAAAACGTCAATTAGGCTGATGAAGGAAACAGCTTCGTTGAGGTTTAGTAACTGCTGCGCAATTGCATAAGCCAAGATTCCTCCTGACGAGTATCCAGACAACCGATATGGACCTCGCGGCTGGATCTCGCGAATCGCCAAGCTCGCTTGCGAGGCGATCTCTTGAAGACTTGGAAATTGAAATGCACTGAATTGCGGCCATGGCAAAGCGTAGACCGAACAGTCGACGTCCATTTCTTGCACCAAGCTGGGGACATAGGAGCAATCGCCCAACCCTGTAGGAACAAAGAACACCGTTGGCCGCGATCTGATTTCTCGAACACAAATCGCTCTCACACAGCTGGGCTGCGGTGCCAAACGAACTTTCGATGCAACTTCCTTCAGAAGGGGGGCTTGGAAGAGGTCGGCGACGCCGAACCTGAGCCCGAGATCGACTGCGCGACTGAGCAGTTGCACCGCCAGGAGCGAGTGGCCACCGAGCTCGAAGAAGTTGTCGTTCCGTCCGACCCGCTCGACCCCTAGAAGCTCCGCCCAGATCCGCGCCAACGCCGTTTCGACTGCGCCCTGCGGCGCCTCAT
>NZ_JBFPKI010000032.1:0-22447 GCF_040948675.1 Paraburkholderia sp. BR14312 | reverse complement strand
GAGACTTCGGGCCGACGCGAAAGCCAAAATGCTTCATGGCAAGCGCCGAAAAGCGTGCGCGTTGCCATTGTGATGTCCTTTCGGCACGCGCCGCGGCGCTTTCAGCCCGCCGCGTCCGCGCCGCCCAACCGCATCCGGTAGTCCACCAGGAGCTGCTGCTGTGCTTCGAGCTGCGCGGCCAGCTTCGTGAGGTCCGCGCGGAGCGAGTCGCGAGCCTCGCGCGCCTGGAGCAGCTCGGCTGCCCGCGCATCGGCTGCCGACTGCGCTGCGTCGCGCTCGGCCTCGGCGCGCGCCCGATCGGTGAGCGCACGATTGAGGGCGGACTGCAGCGCCTCGCCATGTGCCTGCTGATCGCGTGCGAGCCGGGTCGTGGCCGTCGTTTCTGCGACGAGCCGCGCGTTGTCCCGGTTCAGCTGTGTGATCTCGTTCTGCCGGACGATGGCCGTCTGGTTCGCCTGGCGTAGCTCAGCCTGCACCTGCTGGACCTGCTGCTCATGTCGGTGCGCTTCCTGTTCGCGCTGCTCGCGCGCGGCCGTACGGAAGTGCTCAAGCGCATCGCGCGCATGCACGAGCCTGGCCTCAAGCGACAGGCGGAAGCCTTCCTGCTCGGCAAGGCGCTCGGTCTGGTCGCCTACCTGCTGGGTGAGCCGCTCGACGTCCAGGTCGCGCTGATGCAACGCCACGCGAGTCCCGGCGTGCGCTTCCTGCTCCGCGCAAAGGGCGGCGGTCGCGCCAGAGAGCTGCTCCCGCACCGTGGCCAGCTCAGCGCCGAGCCTTGCGATTTCGGACTGCGCCTGCTGGCGCTGCGCGGCCGCAGCGGCGGCCTGCTGGTCGACGAGGGCTTGTGCTTCTTCATGCAGGCGGGCCGCGAGCCGGGCCGCCAGATCCTGGATCGCGTCCGAGAGCGACCCGGCGCGTGTCAGTGACGCGCCCTCATCTTCTTCCAGTTCCCTCAGGTAGCGGTGGATCGTGGTTTTCGAGCCCGTGTTGCCGAGCGCGATACGTATCGCGTCGATCGATGCGTGCTGCCCCTGTGCCAGCAGGGCATCGCGGGCGCGCTTCACGTCCATGCGCGTAAGACCGGTGCGGGCCATCTGCTTCCTCGCTCGAATATCGTACTGTATTACGTACCATGTATATACGTATCGTAACTGCCGGTCAAGTGAAGCCATCAATGGCGTTTGTTGGTATGCAATAAAGGCGGATTATCGAATGTGATGGTCCGAATCCGGCTTGTTCCGCCGCCAACCGGTACGAAACATGGAAATTGACGATCTCCGGGGGATTGCTGGTCAAATTGGGATGTCGCAACCCGGAGCGTGGACCACAAGCGTTTGATGTGTATAATTCAATTGTTTTATACACATTTACGAGGCGCGCCATGCGTACCAATATCGAGATCGACGACCGGTTGATGGCCGAAGCGCTTGCCGCAACGGGCATCCGGACCAAACGTGAAGCGGTCGAGCTTGGCCTGAAAACGATCATCCGGCTCAAGCAGCAGGAGCAGATTCGCCAGTTCCGCGGCAAATTACCGTGGGAAGGCGACCTGGATGCCATGAGGCGCGACCAGTGATACTCGTCGATTCAAGCGTGTGGATCGACTACTTCCGGGGGCTGGCTTCACCCCAAGCCAGCCGACTGGATGCCCTGCTGGGCCGGGAGGTGCTGGTCACCGGCGACCTGATCGTCGCCGAGGTGCTACAGGGATTTGCCGCCGAGTCGGCGTTCAATACTGCCCGGCAGCTGATGACGACGCGATTCGATGTCGTCTCGCTGGTGGGGCCGGATAACGCCATTCAGGCGGCCCGGAATTACCGCATCTTGCGAGCGCAGGGCGTAACGATCCGCAAAACCATCGATACGCTGATCGCGACGTGGTGCATTGAAAACGGTGCGCCGCTGCTCTTCAGCGACCGGGATTTCGATCCGTTCGTCGAGCACCTCGGTCTTCAGTCTGCAATGCGCGACGACTAACGTGCCGGTGACAGCAAACAGCAAGAAACGATACGGAATACGAATTCACCACCGGTTTCAGGCCAACTGGAGCTGGATATCTTCTCCGGGCGTGCGGACCTGATAGCCCATTGCCCGGTAGCCGCGCTGGCGTTTCTCCCACATGCGCTGCAACACCGGATGGCCGCCATCCACATAATCGATCACCCGTACGCCGGTCTTGCCCGCATGCTCGCGGTGCAGCCGGCCGGCGTACTGCTGCAGCGTGCCCCTCCACGCAACCGGCATGGCCAGCACCAGCGTGTCCAGCGCCGGATGGTCGAAGCCTTCACCTACGAGCCTGCCAGTCGCCAGCACCACGCGGGGCGTGTCACCGGCCAGCGCGTCAAGGGCAGCCAGCTGTGCCACCCGCGCTTTCCGGCCGAGGCGGCCGTGCAGCACGAACAGCGGTTGTACCGTGTCTTGCAGCATCTGCTGCAGGCTTTCGAGATGGTCCGTCCGCTCGGTGAGTACCAGCACGTTCCGCCCCTGCCCGTACTGTTCATGTACAGCCGCCGCGATCATCTGCGTGCGCGGGGTGTCCTGCGCGAGCTGAGCGAACACCGCCTGGATTGGCGCGTCGGCCGCGACGTCCACTGCGGAGGTGAGCCTTTGCGGGAAGACCTCAAGCACCTGCGGCGCGCCAGCGGGCGATTTCGCCGCATGCCGGATCGGTCCACACAGCATGAACATCACCGGTTGCTGGCTGTCGCGCCGCACCGGCGTCGCCGTCAGGCCGAGCACGTAGCGTGCATTGACGCCCTTTAGCACGGCCTCGAAGGAATCCGCGGAGATGTGATGACATTCATCGACGATGACATGGCCGTAACGCCGCAACAGCTCGCCGCGAGCACCATCGGGTGCCACGGATTGCAGCATCGCGACATCGATCCGGCCCGTCGCCTTCGACTTGCCACCGCCGATCGTGCCGATCGCGCGCGCGTCGAGTGCGAGAAACGACTGCAGGCGCTCGCGCCACTGGTCAAGCAGCTCCCGGCGGTGCACAAGCACGAGCGTGTTGACGCCTCGCTGCGCGATCATCGCGGCCGCCGTCACGGTCTTGCCGAACGCCGTCGGCGCATGCAGGATGCCGGTGTCGTGTCGCAGCAGGTCGGTGACGGCCGCCTGCTGGTCATCGCGCAACGTGCCGGCAAACGGAACTGCAAGCGGCTCGCCGGTGCAGCGCTCGTCGCGGACGTCGCAGGCGATGTCGTTATCGCGCAGTAGCGTCATGACGTCGTCAAGGCATCCGCGCGGCAATGCAATGTGGCGCGGGCAGTTCTCGGCGCGCCCAATGATGCGTGGCTTGTCCCATACGCTGAAGCCGCGCGCCTGGGCCCGGTAGAACTCCGGATTCTGGAAGGCGGCCAGCCGGATGAGCCGGTTGAGCAGTGCCTGCGGAAGCTGCGCCTTTTCAAGATAAAGCTGGTTCGCGAGCGTCAGTGTGAGCGACGCCGGCATCGTTCCGGCCAGCCGCTTCGGCTGCGCGGGTGCTGGCTTCCACGGTTCGGCCTGGTCCTCCTCGGCGATGAACGCGACGTCGAGCGGGTGCGCACCGCCCGTGGCGCGAAAGATCACCCCCTCGATGTCGCGGCTGTCCATGGTTTGCACGGACGCGAGATACGACCACTGATCAGCGTACGGCTGAAAGCCGTCATCGACAAACACGCTCCAGCCATGCTCGCGCGGGTGCTTCTGCAGCGGCAGGGCAATGAGGTTACCGAAGCCGCCTTTGGGCAGCACATCCTGGTTCGGGAAGAGCCGGTCATAGGACGTCAGTTCGAGCTGACGGGTCCGGGTACAGGTGTGGCTGATGATGGCTGAGCCCATCCGTCGCGCGTCACGTGCAGCAACGGCCGACGAGAAGAAGATCCACGCGTGAGCGCCGTTGCCTGAACGCGAGATTTCGAGCGATACGGGCACGTCCATCTCGAGGCAGGATTGCCGGAACGCCTGCGCATCTTCACGCCAGCCTTCCTCGTCGAAGTCGACAGCGAGCAGGTAGCAGGTGCCGTCCGGCATCAGCGGATAGAGGCCCACTGTGCGATCGCCGGCCAGGTGCGCATAGACGACCTGGTCGTCCAGCGTCAGCAGTACACGATGCCCGCAGTCGGCGCACCGGATGCGGGGCTTTTCGCAGATCCCGGCGCGCCATTCGTTGGCGCACGCCGGCGCGTAGCCGGATTTTCCGGAGTTGCGGCTTTCCCAGCGTAGCGGATAGACATCCGTGCGGCCGCGAAACAGCCGCCGGAAAAGTTGTACCTTCTGCTCAGGCGAAAGTACGGGGGCGCCCGTGCTTCGCACTGCTGGCGATGGCGTGCTCCGGGTCACCCGCACGGGCTTTGCCTGCGCCGGCAGCAAGGCGGTGAGCCGCGCGATTTCGGCCTGCAGGCGGGTGAGTTCCGCGAGCAGTTCCTCGCGCGTGGAATTTTCCCAGTCTGCCTGTAGCACATTGCCTTCGTTCATTGCTTCACCGGCCGAAACCCTGGCTCCCATCGAGCACGCCGGCTGGCGCACACGTTCGTTGTTGCATATCATCGTCTCCGATACAGATCACCTGATTTTACCCACGAGCCATGTCTGCCATCGATCGCTACGTCGAAGCCGCGACGCGCGAAAACACCCGGCGCAGTTACCAGTCGGCACTCCGGCATTTCGAGGTTGAATGGGGCGGCTTTCTGCCCGCGAGCGCTGACATGATCGCGCGGTACCTTGCCGATCACGCAGAAACCCTGTCTATCAATACCCTGCGCTCGCGGCTTGCAGCGCTCGCGCAATGGCATCAGACGCAGGGTTTTCCGGATCCGACGAAGGCACCGCATGTACGCAAGGTTCTCAGAGGCATCGTTGCGCTGCATCCCGCAACCGAGAAGCGGGCGAAGCCCATGCAGCTCGCGCAGCTCGAAAAGCTCACAGCCTGGCTCGATGAGCAGATCGCCAGGGAAGCAGACGAGCGCGAGCGCCTCGCGTGCATTCGCAACCGGGCCCTGGTGCTGCTGGGCTTCTGGCGCGGCTTTCGCTCCGACGAACTCAGTCGGCTGCGGATCGAGCACGTAGCCGTTGAGGCGGGCCGCGGCATGACACTGTACCTGCCGCGCACGAAAGGCGACCGCGGGCAGCTGGGCACGACCTTCAAGGCCCCGGCGCTTTCACGCCTGTGTCCGGTGACGGCTTACGAGGCGTGGATTGCGGCGTCCGGCCTGACGGAGGGGCCCGTGTTCCGGGGCATTGACCGCTGGGGAAACATCAGCGACGAGGGACTGCATGCGGGCAGCTTCGTGCCGCTGTTGCGTGCGCTTTTCCAGGCGGCAGGCCTGGCCGCGCCGGACAGCTACAGCAGCCATTCGCTACGGCGGGGCTTCGCAACGTGGGCCAACTCGAACGGCTGGGATCTGAAAATGCTGATGCAGTACGTGGGCTGGAAAGACGTGCGCTCTGCGATGCGCTACATTGACACCGCCGATCCGTTCGCGCAACACCGCATCGAATCGGCACTCGCAACGCCAGGTACGACCGTGCAGGAGCTACCCGTCATCGCATTGCCTGCGCCATAACCGCTGGATCGAGGCGTTACTCCATATCTCGTGACGGGGTAATCGTCCTTTTCGTGCAAAATCTGGCGCTTCCTCCTAGACGCCTTTAGCGGCAAGGCTCAGCGGGCGATCCAGACGACTATCGGCAGGCTTGGCGGCGACCTGCGGTAACCTAGCCGCCGGCGATTTCGAATCGCCCTCCGAAGGGAGGCAAGCCATGCCGGGACTGGCGTTTCGCTATGTGGGGCAGCATCGTCTGCCCTCGAGGTTGTCGGAATTCGATGTCGAACGCTACCTCGCGCTGACTGATAGCGACATCGCCGCGCTTAACGAGCGTTTCCGGAGCGATCGGCGCGCTGGCGCTGCCATTCAGTTGGTGTTTCTGCGCGCAAGCGGACGCACGCTCGATCATGTTGGCACCCTCCCACGTCAGTTGCTGCGCTACATCTGCGAACGGCTCAGCTTGCCCATTCCGACGATCGCCTCGTTGCGCACGCTGTACCAGCGCTACAAGACGCAATACGATCATCAGGTTTGGGCCTGCGAATACCTCGGGCTGACGTCGCATGGCCAGGGCCAGCTGGTCGACGTTGCTGCATGGATGGAGCAGGATGCCGCCGAGACTCTCTCAATGGATGATCTGATCCAGCATGTCCACCACTGGCTCTACGAACGTCGCATCCTGATTCCGGCGGAACGGAAGTTGCGTGATCTTGCGCGATCGATCTGGGCAGAGGTCGAGCGCGACCTGCTCGCACTGATCGAGGCGGCCGTGCCGAAAGCGCAGCGCGTGCGCGCCGATGCGCTTCTTTCCGCACGGCATGGCAGTTCGGGCATGACGATACTGGAATGGCTCAAGACTCCGCCCGCTCGACACAGTCCGTCCACCATCACCGAAACACTTGCGAAAATCCGCCTCCTGAAGGACCTCGGCGTGCACGAATGGCAGCTGGATGTCGTACCGATCGAAAAGCAGCGAGCGTACGCGCAGCGCGTCCAGGCTCGCCGTCCTGCGAAAGTACGCGAACTTAAGGAGTCGACCCGCACGATCGAGTTGATCTTTTTCCTGCATGTCACTCTGCTCGAGCTGACGGACGCGCTACTTTATCAAACGGGGCGCCGGGTTTCTGACCTCGTGCGGCAGGCTTACGACCGCACGACCGTTCGGCAGGCACACTCCGCTGTTGAATACCGGCAGCAACTGGTCGAGATCAAGGCGCTGGTTCGGGATAGCAGGCGTACGGCGCAAGAAAGGCTCGACGATATAGACAAGCTGCTTGCGAATCTCGCAGACAAGCCGCCTGCAAGTCACGCAGCGAGCGTTCGCGAAGCGCTGACCGACGATCACCACCGCATCCGAAATCTGATGGGGCCGTTACGTGAGCTAGGCTTCGTGGGCCGCGAAGCGGATCCGAGTCTCCGACAGCTCAAGCTTGTCGGCACATTGCGTGACAGCGGCGTAACCGAATTGCCGCTCGACTGCGATGTGCCGGTCAGCGCGGCCTGGCGCGATCTAGTCAAGGGCGACGATCGGACGCGAGCGTTGCGGGCGCTGGAGGCATCCGCAATCACGGGTCTGCGCAAGGGGCTTCGCCGCGGCTCGGTCTGGGTCAACCACAACCTGTCGTTCCGTGAGCGCGATCAGTTGCTGATCCCGCACGCGCAGTGGGAACGCGATCACAACCGCTATCTTTCCTCGCTCGGGTTGCCGGGAACCGCGGATCCGTTCCTCGAACGGCTGACGGAACACCTGAAGGCCGCGCTGGCGCCCCTGGAGGAAGCACGAGAAGCAGGCCGCGTCACGATCGGCCCCGACCGCGCGCTGCATCTCTCAGCACTCGAAGCGTTGCCAATAGATGGGATACCTAAACGTACACGGGATCTGATATTCAACGAGATCGGTACCGCGCAGTTCGCCGACATGATCATGGAGATGGATGCCCACACCGGCTTCAGCGAAGTGCTCCTGGCACGCAAGGCACGAGATGCGAACGAACTCGTCTCGCTGTACGCTGCGTTGATCGCGCACGGCACGGACCTGGACGCCACGAACGTCGCGGCCATGATCCCGAAACTGGACCCGGCGCATATTTCGACGGCAATGCGTCTCCTTGAGATGCCCGGGCGGCTGTCGCGTGCGAATGACCGCGTGGTGGAATTCCAGCGCACGCATCCGATTACGGAACTCTGGGGCTCTGGACGGCAGGCATCAAGCGACTCCATGAGCCTCGATACGTCACCGCACCTCTTTTATGCGCGGGTCGATCCGCGACGTCGCACCCATGCGGTGGGCATGTACACGCACGTTCTGGACCAGCACGGCATTGTCTATAACCAACCCATCGTGCTGAACGAACGCCAGGCTGGAGTAGCGATCGAGGGCGTGACCTGCCACAACGAGAACCGTGACGATGGCGGATTACAGCGGCTTTGTGTAGACACGCATGGATACACGAACGTAGGGATGACAGTGTCGAAGCTGCTTGGTTTTGACCTTTGTCCTCGTCTGCGCAACCTCTCAGAACGCAAACTGCATCTGCCCAGAGGCATGGTCGCACCCGCGGGGCTGGCAGCCATCGCCGCCAACGAGGTGTCCATCAAGGCGATTCGTGATAGCTGGGACGGACTGCTGCGTGTCGTCGCATCGATTCTTGCTGGCCGCGTGAGCACGATAGTCGCTTTACAGCGGTTCGGAAGCGCGGCACAGGGCGATCCTGTGCACCGGGCGGCAAACCACCTCGGCAGGCTACTGCGCACGCTATTCCTGTGTGATTACTTCAGCAACGTGGAGTTTCGGCGCGAGATGCATACGTTGCATAACCGGGGAGAATCGGTTCATCAGTTGCAGCGCGCGATCTACACCGGCAAGGTCGCGCCAGAGCGCGGACGGCGCCGCGATGAAATGATCGCGATATCCGGCTCGTTGACGCTGCTGACAAACGTGGTGATTGCGTGGAATACGCAGCGTATGCAGGCGACCCTTGACGGTTGGCGTAGCAAAGGTCAAGGCATTGGCGACGACTGGTTGCGCCGGCTGGGGCCGGCGCACTTCGCGCACGTAAATTTCCGGGGGACGATGAGCTTTCCGATCGAACGCTATCGGGAGATGCTGCTGGATGCGGCGCCTTGGCGGCGCACGGCCAGATTGTGAGGCGGGCCCACGAAGGAGCGGTGATGAACATGCGTTGAGGCCGTTATCTCCTAGCGGAATGCGATCGAACAGCGAACCCGGAAGACGCACGTCTCGCCGCCGAGGCCACACGCCACTACGCAGCGTCAACGGGGAAAGGCGGGCGCATGAATCGCCAGATCCTGCTTCAAAGAGATGAGGTCCGGAAGATAAAGCGACTTTCTGTTCTTCATCGCTTCATTCTACCCCCGCTACTGCGTCAACCTGACAGAGCCAAAATGCCGTATAGGACTGCCAGTAGACTTTGCGATTTTTCTCGAGGTTTCAATGAAAGTTGGATGCACCACAAAACCACACCGCTACCAGACCCGTAAACTTTTTATACCTGAGACAGAATTGCCTCGCTCCCCGTCCACAAAGATTCACTCAGTGTTTCGAATGAGACGCCCCGATGGCCACTACTTTGCTGTCGATCATACGATTCGGCATTTAACTGTATCAACACTGTTCGATAAAATATTTTAAGTAATCTCATTCTTGGGCTCGACAAGTCAAATGAAGCACACTTGCAACGATTATAAGCGATCCGAATGCTGCCCGCAGAGAAATGACTTCCCCCCAAATCAAATAATCAAAAATGGTTGCCCATACAATGCTGAGATAACCAAATGAGGCGATGATTGGAGTGGTAAGACCTGCGATTGCTACGGTTAGCATAAGTTGCGCAACACCGGCAGTCAGTCCAAATAGAAACATGGACCCGAAATCTCTTAGACCTGGCTTTACCCAAGCGACAGCAAGTGACATCCCACAAACAATCGTTGCTATTACTGTATAATACAGAACAATCGCCGCAGGCGCCTCGGATCGGGAGAGTTTCTTGACTTGGATGACCGAACCGGCGCTGAACATAGCACTCAGCAAAATTAAGATTATCCCGAGCGGCGACGAGCCGCCGCCGGTGAACGGTGAGCAAACCACAGCCACTCCGACGAATCCGCACATCGATGCTATCGCAGTAGGTAAACGAAAGCGCTCGGCCAAGAAAACGATACCGAAGAAACAGACGAAGATTGCTTCTGTCTCCTTCAGCGTCACAGCGGTTGATAACGGTAGATATGGTAGGCCGGCAATGAAAAATCCAACCGCGCCAAGCCCTGTGACGGCTCTAAGTAAATGGCCAGCTAAGCGATGAATCGTCAGTTCCTTCCATTCAATGCGGCGAGTTCTGAACGCGAAAGCAGCGGGAACTAGTCCGAAAAGCATCCGGAAAAACATCATCTCGTTTGCCGGATATTTTGTCGAAATTGGCCTTGCAATCGCATAGCTCACCGTGAAGAGAAGAATCGCCGAGAACATCAGTACCATTCCATGCAGCTTTATAGTCCGTGTACTGGAACGCTGGTTCTTTGTCGTCAACATATTTAGAATCCTATCCTGACAGCTCATATGATACTTGCATGACAAACCGCGATTCAAACTGATAAACAGCAAAATGCGGAGTTTCGAAGCGAATGCTCGACGTGGGTAGTAACGACGGCAAGACGGCGAATATCCGGGCTATCGTCTACTGGGTTAGCAGTTTCGGGATGGACCAAGCACAGATTCAGCTCAGCTTCGCATAGCTTCGGGCAGCTCTGTCTCAACGAACGACGTCCTAACTGTAGTATCGGCCTTTTCGACATGGCAATGGGCGCCACATCGTGCACTGTCTTGATTCGTCAAATCGTGCACGCTCGAATCATGTACGCCTAGGTCATCTGCATGCATCTTTCGTACCATGTAGGACTGAGCACTCGAAATCCCGGATAAACTGGGGTTTTGACGTATTTCGCGAACTCGCGTCGGAAGACATCGGCGGCGTCGAATTCCCGACAAGACGGCGTGCGGTTTGTCGCAAGCAGTACTTTCGGACCTCTTCTTGACGCGCGATTGAGCCCGCGGCAGCGCTCCGTCGATCACCGAGCATATCGCCCTTCGGATGCATCGCGAGGATCAGTGGTCGAGTTGGGAGAGGCAAGACCATCTGTGAAATTGCAACGGCAGGATTTGAGCCATTGCAAACCCACGTCTTCATCCGACCGGTCAAGCATATGGTGCGGCCACAGCCGCGATTACCTTGGCGACGTAGCAAGCCGCCCGCGGTTCGAGATGAAGCTCGCGCCCAAAGTAGCTACCTCGTACCTACGCGTCCAACATCAGCGAAATTTCTGTACTTGTAGCCTTTCCGCATAGACGACCTGGCAGCGATGGTTGAACGCATTGCCGTGCGAGCGCCTTGCGAACTCGAATCTGACTGGAGGTACTGGTTCTTTCATATTCGCGACATGCACCGCGCTCGGCGATGAATCGCATCTCGTTCTTCTTTCTGAATTAAGACGGTAGATAAGCAGGTTAAGCTCTTTGCGCGATTGGCGCGTTCGTTGCTTACGGTTATCACGCCAACGCAGAACTACCGATTGGTGTTCAACGGTGCGTGACGTCACCATATGGTGGCGTCACAGAAAACGTTTGTCTCTTTGAGCGGAGAGGAAATGTCATTAAGATTCCCAGTTTCAATCATCGGTGCCGGACACTGCGGATGTGCGTTCGCGGCCGATTTGGCCAGTCGTGGATTTGAAGTCCTCCTTTACGGGCATCCCAATCATCGTCGTAATATTGACGCCATCCGGGCGAAAGGTAGCTTGATCGCTAGCATGGCGATAACAGGTGAGTTTTATCCAACGGTAACCACTAATATCAATGAGGCGGTGGAGTTTTCGCGCTTTCTCGTGGTTGCCATTCCGGCATACGCGCATGACGACCTCATTGAGAATCTAAAAAAATTCGATTTGAGTCGTCATATAATTATTGTCAATAATGCAAATTTTTTTGCTCCAATGGGTTCAAAGGAGCTGAACCCGCAAGCAATTTTTGAGACCAACGCTTCCCCCTATGCGTCATCGGCCAAAGATGGAGAAATTCGAATCACTGGCATCAAGAATAATTTGCCGATTGCTGCGTTTTCAAACGACATTGACGATAAACAGTTATCACAAATCACGGCAATTTTCCCGAAAAAACTCGTGTGGTGGGATAACATTTTTGCAATTGGAATGCAATCGAATAATGGTGTCATCCATCCTGTTGGCGGTATTTTAAATACGGGTTGGATAGAAAGCACAAAAGGAGATTTTTTCTTCTATCGCGACGGAATCTCACCCTCCGTGGGAAGAGTGGTCGAAGATGTGGACAATGAACGCTTGAGGATCGGGGAAGCCCTCGGTTTTCGGCTGCAGACAGTCCTTGAAGAAATGGTGGGCTTCTACGGCGGAAAATGTGCTAGCTTCTCGGAGTTCGCGTCTCAATCTAAAGTCCATAACTCGGCGAAATCTAAAACGCCTAGCCATATGGAAAATAGGTATATATGCGAGGATGTTCCGTACATCTTGGTCCCGTGGCACGAACTCGGCGCAAGAATGGGAATAGAGTCTCCGACAATCAAAGCTGTGGTGCAAATCGCTTCCTCCATCAACGGTGTCAACTATTTTCAAAATGGCCGCAATCTGAAGCGCCTCGGCGTAGATCACATGTCGAAGGCGGAGCTTTTGCAGTTTGTGGACAACGCGACCTTTCGATTCCCCGTTAGAAGCGACTGAATTCATAGACTAATCCGGTATCGCAGAGTAAATCCATCAACGCCAAGAGAGATGGCCTCGCTCGTTCGGACAGTGTTCTGAGATTTATAAGGCAGTATGACTTCATATGGGCGCCTCCCAATTTGTGAAGGTTTTCGCGTGCTGTGACGGATGAGGCGGTTGCGCCTTTATATCCGTACATGGACTCCCGCCTATGAGCAAGATCGGTGTGCATTTTGAAGGTCTCGACTGCGTCCGTACATTCGGCTTTTGATGTGCCTGCGATTCAGCACGAGCCATCATGGAAGTTTGCGCGCTTGCCTCTCATCGGCCTCTTGGCTTCATAAAGCAGCCGCCGGATATATCAGACTCTGCAAGCGCCGGTCCGACCGGTTCGCCATGCTTGCTGCTTCTTGCGCAATCGTGGTTCGAGTGAAGGTAGGTACTGAAGTGCGTTACAGGAAAGCTACGCCAACTTGAACTGTCATTGCTCGTCAATATTGCCCACGCTATTCGCGCCGTCGGCTCTGTCAGGTTGACGCAGTAGCGGGGGTAGAATGAAGCGATGAAGAACAGAAAGTCGCTTTATCACGGTCACCGCTTCCCTGCCATCGTCATCAGCTGCGCGGTTCGCTGGTATTTCCGGTTCAGCCTGAGCCTGCGCGATATCGAGGAGTTGTTGCTTGAGCGTGGTGTCGTCGTCACGTACGAAACAATCCGTTGCTGGTGCGACAAGTTCGGCGCTGGATTCGCCCAGTGTGCAAAGGGGGCGCGGCGCAAGCGGGGCAGCACATGGCATCTGGATGAGATGTTCGTGACGCTGCGCGGGGAGCCGTATCTGCTGTGGCGCGCGGTCGATGAGCATGGCACTGAACTCGACGTTCTGGTGCAAAAACGACGCGACAAGGCCGCGGCCAGGCGCTTCTTCCGGCGGATGCTGCGATCAAACCCGGTGCCGCGCAGGATCGTCACTGACCAGCTACGCAGCTATCCGGCAGCGAAGGCCGAGATTCCAGAGCTCGCCCACGCGAAGCACGTTTTCGTCAAGGCGGGTGCACGCGTGAACAACCGCGCCGAGAACAGCCACCAGCCGACCCGCAGACGCGAACGCCAAATGCTCGGCTTTCGCGATGCGCGTCGCGCTCAGGCGTTTCTCTCACGGTTCGGCCCGATCCGGCAGCACTCCAGACATCGAATGAAAGCGGCAAGTCATCGTTCCGCACTCCAGGCGCGCCTCTCAACATGGTACGGTTGGACTGGAACTGTCTCAATCGGTAAGGCTATTTCATAAGGATAACTACCGTTACTGCTGCGCGTCAGTCTACGTTCGTCAACTTGACAAAGCCCTGACTCGAAATCCCCTGGTCGGATAGGACGCCTACCAATCCCCCACAATACTCCTCAATGACATTCCTACCATCGTCATAAGATTCCTCAGAAAATCCGTTACCCAGGTTTCGCGACATGCTCCTATGGGAGGTGAAACCTCCGCCCCGTCCCCTATCATCGTCTCGTCGCGAGTATGGCCGCCGCCTTATGACGGCTCGTCAAGTACACTAAGCTCCGCGAGCGTTACCGGCTTTAGCGGCGGGCGCACGCGTTGAAAACCCACCGCAGCGACGGAGCGACATTGGGCAGATGCAAGCAGATTCGCAACGGTGTACCCGCATTGACGCCCCTGACAAGGGCCCATGCCCGCACGAGTAAACGCTTTTAGCTGATTCGGACCCGGCTGGCCGAGCCGTGCGGTCAGCCGCACGTCCCGAGCGGTTACCTCTTCACAGCGACAAACGATGGTCTCGTCAGCGGGCGTGAAAATTTCATCGCGCGGCCGGTAAACCGAATCGAGGAGCGGCCGCATCGCCAGTTCGTGTCGGAGCCGACGGCGCAGCGGCGCCCCGACCTCGTTTGCTCGTTCGATAGAGAGTATGCCCAGAGACAGCGCGACGCCGACGGCAGAGAGTTCGCCGCGTGTGTAGGCAGCTTTCGCGCCGCCGACTCCAGCGCCGTCGCCGGCGACATACAGGCCGGTTATACTACTCTTGCCCCACGTATCGACCTCGGGCTCGAAGCAAAGTTGCGCGTCGTTCCATCGATGACTGCATCCCATAGCCTGAGTGAAATGGATGGACGGCACGACCCCCTCGTGTACCAGAAGAACGTTTGCGGCCACCTCGCCCTCAAGGCCACTCTCGGTGCGATAGGCGATTTGTTCAAGGTGGCCGATGCCGAACACGCGAAGGCCATTGACGTTTCGAACGATAGGAAAGCTCTTGCCGCGCAATCGCGCGGACCACAATAGTCCTTTAAGGAGGTCATGCCATCCGCTCATTGCTCCACGTAGCGCTGGAATGCCCCTCCGGATACCGCCGCTCGGAGTCGTATCGAGCCAGCCTCCAATCCTGCCGCCGGCATCGAGCAGCTGGTTCATATAGAGCAGTGGCAATGGACCGCTACCCGCTATCCAAACGGGTTGATCAGGTATCTGACGAGCGTTTTTGTGCAGAATCTGCGCTGCCCCGACGGTCATCACACCCGGCAGTGTCCAACCTGGAAAGGGCATAGGCCTTTCCTGTGCGCCTGTCGCTAGCAAGACATGGCGAGCCCGAATATTTTCGGCGCCACCTGCGCGGCTCAAGAAGACTATCCAGTCATTGGACGCGACCGGCTTTCCCAGGTCAGCCACCCGCTCGATTTGCCACACGCGTGTGTCAGGTAGGTACTGCGCACCGCATTCGCGGAATTTCCGTACGACCGCCACGCCGTCGTTGTACGCCGCGCCTAACTCTCGATGGCCGCCCCTTCGGATGTTGTCCTCGACGGCACGCCAAATTTGACCGCCTGGAGCAGGTTGCTCATCGACGACGATCGTGGTCATACCAAGACATGCAGAACGTATCGCTGCACTCATGCCGGCAGGGCCAGCACCGACAATCAGAATGTCGTAAGTCTGCATTACACATCCCCCTCGCCACAGGGCAGTTTGGTACCACCGTCGTTAGACTTCGCTGCCGCATGACCGAGATCGCGGCGCCCGTGTTGACGTTCGATGCACATTCCGTCACGAACAGTGACCAGACATGTCTGCGTGGACGCTATACCATCGACAATGGCAAGACATTCAAAGCACACGCCCATCATACAAAAAGGTCCGCGTGGACTGCCGCTTCGCGGCGTAGTGCGAGATACGGGATTCTTCTCGCGCACGAGGACCGCCGCCACAGGCTCGCCGCGCTCCGCGCTCACACGCCTGCCGTCGATCCAAACGGTGACCACCGCGTCTTCGGCGGGACTAGATAACTTTCGAAACATCGAAGCGCCTATGATGGAAAAATTCGAAGTTTTCTGGCAGTGCATCGCGGGAGAGCGCATCGGCAACAGGTCCCGCGTGAACCGCCGCTAGGGTGATTCCTGAGTGACACAGCGCGACCCATGCACCAGGATACATCGAAGATTGCGCGTACACAGGATGCTCGTCGGGGGTGATAATGCGCAGACACGCCCAATGTCTAACAAGCCTGGCCAACGCGAGGTCCGGCAAAATCCGCAGCGCACGCCTGGTCATCCTTGCTGCGGTAAAAGTAGTGGTCCCAAGGTCCATGCCAACTTCCTCATGGCTCACGCCTATCATTACTGTACCGTCACGCGTCTGACGAATCCCACTCGCAGGAAGACGTAGAATAGAGTCGAGTCGCTCCGTCACGAGCAGCTGACCGCGTTGTGGGCGCAACGGGATATCCAGTCCCACCATTGCTCCCAGGCTTGTCGAACCAAGCCCAGCTGCGATGATCAATTGCTCCGTTTCGAAACAGCGCGGACCATCCGGGGTTCGAACGTGAACACGAAAGCTCCCGTCAAGAACTGGCTCAATATGTGACACGGTATGGTTGCCAACCAAACTGCCGCCACGTAACTCGATGGCTTGCTGTAGCGCCCGCAGAAGGTTGAGCGGATTGCAATGGCCATCGGCAGCGCCAATACCTGCACCCACCACTTCCGCCCCGAGCCGGGTTCCAGGTAGCAGCCTTTCTAATGCAGAGCGATCAATCATGTGCGAACACGGGTCGGCGTTGGGGCTTTGCGCGTTCCAGTTCGCGAGGAACTTCGCTTCCTCTTCATAATCCGCGTCACTCAGGCAAAAGTGCAAGCAGCCGTCGTTTTCGTATTCAACATCGATGCCAGTTTCTTCACGCAGATCGGTTGCGAATCCTTCCCAAAGAGCAACGCTCTCACGTGACAGCTGTTGGTAACGAGGCGCGCCGTACCCCTTTCCGTATGAACCGACAAGACCGAAGTTCGCTTTCGACGCGCGCGGGTCGCTATCCCCCCCGTCGAGTACAAGCACGCGCTTCCCGCGCGGCAGCATTCCATACGCCAATGCGCAGCCGACAACACCGCCGCCAACGATGACGACGTCATGGTTCTCGCGTATCACTCCCGCCTCTTTTACTGAGTAATTTTCGTTAACTCTATGATCGTCACGGCAAGGCGTCAAAGTCGGATTCGACGCATAGGGTATTCTCAGCGGTTATTGCCCCTCGTTCCACGCCGCGGACCGCCCCCGCGAAGGCTCGTGAGCAAAAGGACAAACATCACGCGTATTTTTATGTTGTTTGACGAAGTAGCTGCAATTCGGAGAGCCACGTCGAGCGTCGAGCAGCGTTCCAGCCTGGCACAGGAACTACGGTATATTTTAGATTGGGATAAATCGCGCGAACCACCAATATAGGTAAAAAGGCAATCTTGCCTCCGTGACGGACCCTCAATCTGCGCAGAAAATTTCGATATTAAGCACAACCGACGAAAAGGCATGTGGCTATTGCGACGCCGCGGGGCAACTAGCTCCACAACATGAGTCCGCGAGCACGCAACCCACAGCCGCGACGTGCTACTTAGGCTCACCCTGAGTTATGCAATCTGCCAAAATGTATGTCAGGCAAATCTATCACTGGAGAGTATCATCGGATTCCTAACGCCAGCGTCTGGCGCAAAAAGCGACAGCGAAGAGAAGTACAACGCCGAAACGCGGATTCCAAACAACAGCTAATTTTGAGCTCGCGCTGCGAGGTACTCGATGACGGGCTGGTGCGATTTTGCCGTTGCGCGACATCATGCGAAACTTGGCGACGCCCCTTTCTTCATCCTTGCGGACCACTAGGCACCAAACACTTCTACTCGCGCCTCCTCGGCCACCGCTTTGGCACATCGCTCGTACTCATGTACCAGCTCGATATTTTTTGCCGATCTCGCATGACAGAAGTGAAAATATTCGGGAATGTCGGGTTTGAATCGCCTGATATCCAAACGATCTTGCATGTCGATAACAGACAACGGGTGCACCAATGAGACACCTAGTCCTGCCGAGACGAATTCACACAAGGTTGGTGTGGTCTCGCTTTCTAACACGACGTTCAGGTCAACCCCATACGCACGGATAGCGTCATTGAAAGCATTGGTCGTCCGGTTATCGGCAGCATATCCGATAAAAGGGACTCCCCCTAGATGTTCCGGTGTCAGGAATTTTCGCCTGCTCAAAGGGTGTCCTTTCGGCATGATGCACACCAACGGACTCTCCATGATAGGTGTCACCACGGAATTTGGGCTGCTCATCAGGCTTGTGGTGAATCCGACGTCCATCTGACGCGTGGCGACGCGATCCGACACAATGTTGGACGGTCGCATATGGATCGTTGGACGAACGTCTGGACACTTGGAGAGAAACATCATCGTCGCTCGCTTGATGAATGAGCCGGATAGCTCCGGAAGCACTCCAATGGCAAAGTGGCTCAATTCCTTTCGCTGGATGATTGCGATAGCCTCTTCGATTTGCCTCAGGCCTGCAAACACGCGATCGACTTCACCGTACAAGCGCATGCCTTGCGCGGTCGCAGTAAGTCGGCCTTTGACCCTCTCGAATAATACAAGACCCGTCTCCTCCTCGAGATGGACTAGCAGTTTGCTGACAGCAGGCTGAGTCACGTGAAGGACCTCGGCCGCTCGACTCACCGTACCTTGTTCGATGAGAGCCTTAAAAGCCTCTATCTGCCGTAATTGAAGTTGTCTTTTCATATGCCGACGCTTTCACGATCTCGGGTGCACTCGCCAGCGAATAGGCCAACTCTTACTCGCCGTCGCAGTCGTGCACCAACACGAACCGGCGTTGGGCAACAATGCCAACGCCAGATCACACCTTATAACCCGACATTATAGGCTCCGCCGCACAATGTCGGACGCTACAGGTCGTGGTCAGGAGAGCGTGCGTGAATCGTCTCCCAGAGAACGCACCCAGCGACGGGTCAATAAAACCGGGTACGCCTCTCCGTGGCGGATCGATCGCGCCATAGGGGCGACATAGCGGCGTTCCCGCGATTCCCTTTGTAGCCGAAGAGAATCGTTGACGTGCAGGGGCATGCGATCAAAGCCGCGGAGTTTGGCATCTCCGGCGTGCCGGATGGCATCAGTGGCCCGGACCGCGGTTACAGCGCTTTCCGCCGCGCCACCGTGCAAAGTTCATTGATTGTCACGAGAATGAGGCCGTCGCGACGCACGGTTTAGGCGGAAATTAGCCACGACAAGTTACATCCGAGCGCCGGTTCGAGGCCGAGATCCACCAAATTCTGCGTATCCTTCGATGCTCGAGGAGTCGCTGAACTCAGCATTAAACAGCTAGCGGCCTGGGAACAAATGAACCTGCGTTAGGCATTTTGTCAACCCGCGCATGTCACCTTGTCTAGCTTCCGAAAAGGCCCTGACCACGATGTCCTGCTGCTCGCAAGTTGCAACGAAACGAGTCGCCTGTCGAAACTTTTCCTCAAGTTCGCCCCACGGAAGCCCGTGGTCCTTGGGGAAGGTTACCGGGGAAAAAAACCGCTGCGCGCCGCATGTGACTGTGACCCGTGCAGGCAGCATGCCGGTCTCCGTATAGATCCTGTCCAGTTCCGTACTCAGGGACAACTCCACTTTGTGCGAAAGCGCGGTGACAGCGGGATCGTTCAGCACGGAGCCTGTCAACGGCAACAGTGCTTGGTGGCCGTAGTGCGCGACCAACGCAAGACAATAGGGATGGCTATACTGAACATCCATTACATCTTGAGGTTCTGTCCAGTTCGAGATGCGCAAGGCCGGACCGTATGTTTCGACCTGAATGCTGTCCATAGTCTGGGCCGTTAATCCATGCTCTTCGATCAGGCCAATTAGTGCGTCAAGTGCACCATGCAGGTGTCTGCAGCAGCAATATGGCTTGAAGCCCGTAGTCCGAATATACTGGTAGGAGCCGAGATCAAGATCGCTTGGGAAATTATAGTAGCGTGTCGCGTCCAGAATATTGCGGGCACCGTGAAACCCGTTCTGCGCTGTTGCGAGAGACTCCAGGCCGGTGACAACAGCCCACGTTATTCCCTCCTTGACATGATTGGGTGCTGGATGCGGGTTTCGAGGAGCGGGAGCACTCGCCAACGATTGGTTAGGCGCACTTTCTCCAGCAATCGCGAGTGCGTGTTCAATTACCTCCCGGGACGATCCCCGAAGCGCCGCAGCCGTTGCGACGACTGCGTAAGGCGCCCAGGTGCCAGTGCTCCCGTAGGCTCGCGCCGCGCTAATCGCTGTACCGACTTCATACCCGATGACGATCGCGTTTAACAGGTCCCTCAAGCTGGCGTTTGTCTCTTGAGCAACAGCGATCGCGGCAGGAATGACCGCGGCGCCAGGATGGCCCCGAGATGCTGGCGTGTCGTCGTCCAGATCCAGCGCTGAGCCCGCAGCACTATTCGCCCACGCAGCGCCGATGACGGAACTCGTCTCCCCAGTGAACCAGACAGGAATATTGCCAGCAGGTCGCGTTTCGTGGGCCGTCTTTCGAATCGCAATGGGCCCGGTATGCCCAATTCCAGCTCCAACAGCACCAAGCAGATCCAAAACGCATTTGAGTGCGAATTCGAGCGACTCGTCCGGAGCAGGATTGTCCCTTGCCTTGGCAATGTAAGCCGAAAACTTTTGGACGATTCCGCCTTGAGGGTAACGGTCGTCACTGGTTACTGTACTCGTCATCTTGCCTCGATAATCTCAATTGAAGTTCAGCAGTTGATATTCGGTGCCAGGTGGGCGGTCCTTCTCGACAACCCAGGGTGGCTCGATTTGAGATTGAGCGTGGGGGCGCGCGCACGCGCCAATACCCAGCTTCCTTTCAAAATCCGATACCGAGAGCGTCTCTGAAGCTACGCTGTCCAATGCTATCGGATAGCATCACAAGTTGGTCAGGTCATATCCGATCTATCATCCTCCCGGTATCTCCCATCGAATTGACAGCTCATTCATTCAGTCAGGAATCATGTCATGATGATCAATGGGCTGCGGGCGTAGCAGAAGTCCCGAATGTGCGACCATCGCGCTTCCGCGGACTAATACGCCTTTCTATGATTAATACAGTTCTGCTAATTAGAAAATTAATGCCGAGATATATGCATCCAGCTATAATGAATATCTCTACCGGAAGGTAGCTGTTAGAGATGAGTTGCTTTGCGACCCCGGTCAATTCGACAACCGTGATTGTTGACGCGAGCGACGTGGACTTAACCATAATCATAAGCTCGCTGCCGTACGCCGGCAGCGCTTGCCTCATCGCAATGGGGAAGACAATTCTGCGAAATACCAGGAGGTTTGACATCCCGACAGCGCGAGCTGCTTCAATTTGGCCCCAAGGTACCGATTGGACGCCGCCACGGATAATTTCGCTAGTATATGCTGCGGTGTTTAAGGAAAGTGCCAAGATCGCACAGAACCACGCATCACGAAATAGCGTCCACAGACCAACGCTTTCCAGGGCAATCCGAAATTGTCCTGATCCGTAATAAATCAGAAACATCTGGACCAGAAGCGGCGTGGACCGCACCACATAGACGTACCCGTAACCGAGTGAAGCCAGGAACCTATTTCCCGAGAGGCGAGCCAAAGCAATCGGGACCGCAAGAAGGAATCCGACAAAGAGTGACACTGAAGCCAGCGCGATCGTTGCGGGAGCCGCAGCAAGAAGCTTGGGAAGTGAATCGAATATCAGTTGAAAATCCATCACCGGCTCCTTACGCCGCGGTTAGCCCACTTCTCTGCTCTCAGAAATCCCCGGTTAGAGATTGAAGAGAGGACAAGAAAAATCACGAATGCAGCCAGATAAAACGTGAACGGCTCCTTGAATGATCCGGCTCCGATCGCAGCCGTGCGCATGATTTCCACGAGCCCGACGACAGAAATAAGTGACGTGTCTTTGAGTGCCAGTTGCCAAACATTTCCAAGACCGGGCAACGCGAACCTGGCCGCCTGTGGGATAAGAATCCGACGGAACAGGACCGGCCGCGGCATTCCCATTGCCACTGCGGCCTCGATCTGCCCCGCCGGAATAGCCATGACCGCCGCCCGAATGACCTCTGTCGCATAGGCTCCGGCACTGACGCCGATGCACAGAATACCGACTGTGAATACGGGTAATTCGATATATCCGGAAAACCCAAAAACGGCATTTGTCACGTAACGGAGTAGTGTGCTGCCGCCAAAAAACACCAGAAAGATAATCAGCAGTTCTGGAATGCCGCGCACGACCGTCGTATAGACGTCAGCCATAAAACGCAGTGACCCGAAGCGAGAAAGTTTAGCCGCCGCGAAGGCCGAGCCGAGCAAAACACCTACGGTAAATGAACATATTGCAACGGTGACCGTCATGAACGTCCCACGCGCGAATTCGACAATCCACGCTGAACTTCCCCCTAAAATCACTGAAATATCCACGTCTACTCCTCTTCACGTTGGGTTCGGGGATGCCTAACAGGCTGTTGAAAAGCGCCCCGTCATGACGACCGAAGCTATGTTCAGGAGGCTTGCGCGTGCGATTTCGCGATGAATTACCGGTTCGCCGCGCAATCTGCGCGCGGCATGCGCACGCATGCAGCCCTTGTAGCGCGCAGTCTTCGCGCCGTGGCGGCTCATCGCGTCGCTCCTTGCGGCACCACCCCTGGCATTCGGGCCATGCGGGTCAGATTGCTCGCAACCATCGTCAGCATGAAGTGCTGGTCGACGCGCTTGATGCCGCGATAGACCGTCTGCCGGATCCGTCCGATGGTCTTGCCCCAGCCGAAATGCTCTTCGATTCGTTTGCGGATGATCTGGCTAATCCGGTAGCCCGCATG
>NZ_JBFPKI010000031.1:0-23550 GCF_040948675.1 Paraburkholderia sp. BR14312 | reverse complement strand
AGAAGATGACATTGGTTCCACCTGAGTTAAGGACATCCGGCATCAAATCGACATGGACCAACCTCGCGCGGCGGCTCGTTGGAACGATGGGCCGCGTATCAGCGAAGTGTATTTCAACAGCCTGCTAATTCTTCGGCGAGTTATCGAAGCCGAACCACTTGATCGCGAGTTTGCGCAGGCTGCCATCTGAAATTGCTTCACCGATCGCCTTGTCGAACATCGCGCGTAATTGATCATCATTTTTGCGAAGTCCAGCGGCCACACGACTTCCGAACGGCCCATTCGTCAGGCTGGGACCAAATATCCGCAAGTCCTTGCCGTCCGGCTTGTCCATCAGCGGCTTGAGAAAATTGAACGAAGCCATTCCCGCGTCAATTCTCCCCGCTGTCAAGTCCAGCATCATGTTGTCGGTGGTGTCGTACGTCGAGACCTTCACAGTCGGCATGAATTTCTTCATGAATGTCTCGAAGTTGCTGCCCACCTGCACGCCGACGGTTTTGCCTTTCAGAGCCGATGTAATTTTATAGACCGCCGACTGCTCTTCAGTATCAAACTTGTCAAGATCCAGACTCGCTGGCGACATTTTAAGAGCGGATAGATCGCTCGTCGATGTCGTGACGAAAACCATGGGAGTTGTTACGTACGGCCGCGTAAATGAAATAACCTTTTGTCGGGCTGGCGTAATACCGATCGCAGCCATAATTACATCAAATCGACCGGACAGGAGTGATGGGATCAGGCTGTCGTATGCCTGGTCGACAATGTCACACTGCAAATGCATCCGTCGGCACAAATCGTTAATCACGTCGATTTCGAATCCAACCATCTTTCCGCTAGCGTCTTTAAAGGCGTACGGTGCATACGAAGCCTCCGTGCCAATCGTGACTCTCGAATACTCCTTTGACATAACTGGTTGGCAGATGACCAGAGCTGCTGTTAGCACTCCGATAAACGCGCCGATCTTTCTCGACTTCATCTCTACGTCTCCTGAATTAGTTCTCGTCTTCTTGATCAAACAATTTCGCACTTTCAATGCAACACCGGGTGCGAATTAAAGCACCCGGGACAGGAATTCCTGGCATCTGGGGGACGCTGGATTTTTAAAAATTGCCTCTGGCGTCCCCTCCTCCTCAATATGCCCCTTTTCAAGAAAGATCATCTTGTTGGAAACGTCTCGCGCAAAGCCCATCTCGTGAGTAACGACAATCATGGTGCGTCCCTCATCCGCCAACTTCCTGATTACCTTCAGCACCTCTCCAACCAGCTCGGGATCGAGAGCCGAAGTTGGCTCGTCGAAAAGCAGCGTAGCGGGTTGCATCGCGAGTGCGCGGGCGATGCTCACTCGTTGCTGCTGACCTCCAGAAAGCTCAGACGGGTAATGTGCGTGCTTATCCGCAACGCCGACCTTCGCGAGGAAATCCAACGCGCGATCACGTGCCTCGTTCTTTGGGAGCTTCAGCACGTGCACAGGTCCTTCCATAACATTTTGCAGCACAGTCATATGCGACCACAGATTGAATCCCTGGAAGACCATGCCGAGCTGCGCGCGCATTTTTTCAATCTTCCTGTGGTCCAGACCAAAGACTCGTCCTCTTTTATCGGTCTCCACGCTGATCTCATGCTCTGCGACGGCGATGCGGCCGCTGGTCGGCACCTCGAGGAGATTCATGCATCGCAAAAACGTACTCTTTCCCGACCCGGAACTGCCGATCAAGGAAATCACGTCGCCCCGCTCAGCCTGCAGCGAAACTCCTTTTAGGACCTCGTGAACACCGTAGTTCTTGTATATGCCTTCGGCTACAAGAGCCGGCGCTTCGTGGCGCCTCGCCCGGATCGGACTCGCTTCAGCCATTGCACCTACAGAAACTGTGCTGCTAGCGCACGCGTAGGCCGACTGAGCTACATTAGCCTGCTCCACCTTATCTCCTCATAACTGAAAATCTCAGGCCCAGACTCGCGCTGAGCCGAGAAAATATGGTATTAATAGTCACCAAGCGCCGCGTTAGTTGGTCTGATCGTGACGCCGGCGCATCGATCTGCGGCCCACTCAACCTGCCGCATGTGGGGGCGGGGCGACCGCTGGTAATTGTCAGAATACGGACATTTATAAGGGGGTGTCAAAGTCGAGTTGGGACTGGACGCTATTCCCAGAGGTTATACGCTCGGACCCGCGCGAACGTACGCAGGGTCAACCGCGCCGATTCGAAAGCCTCCAAGCATTCATAATCCTCGGGCACCCAGTTCTGCGTGCGGAGCCGAAGCCCCAGTTTAATAGGGTTCGACGCTGTAATAGTGACAACCTGTGTCCAGACGGAATGGCGGGAAATCCGCCGGGGGCGCCGGTATGTGCGAATCCCCGAGAACTTTTCCGGCTCTCCTTCCGTGGCGAACCACTGCGGCACCACCTGGCCATCGCGCCAGGTCCCAAGCTTGAGCGCGGCGCCCTCTACCCTTCGCACCGTCCACCGATCAACGTAGGATCCGTCCGTGAACGAAACGGTCGGTCATAGCGCACTAGCAGGTTGCGGAAATACGCCCCCGGCGGAAGCTGCCTTCCTCGATTTACGCGCCCGCCGTCTCCAAATCTTTCGCATTGTGCAATTTCAACGCGAATCAACCTTGTTTTAAGCGCTGTGAGGCCCACTTCTGGCCTCAATGCCGCCTTTTCCCGCGACTATGGACGCACTTGTGCCAGGGATCGCATGCGCACCAGGTTGTACGCCGCCATGTTCAACACGAACATCTGGTCCACCTTCTTCAAGCCACGCACCATCACCTGGCGCATGCGGCCCACGGTCTTGGCCCAGCCGAAGCCTTGTTCGATCAACTTGCGCTTTTGCTGCGAAACGGCGTAGCCCGCGCTCGATGCAATCGTGTCGGGCACTGCTGAACGCCGCCCCGAGGTGTTTTGCGCAACGTGCGGTGTGACCTTCATCTGTTGGCATGCCTCAATGAATTCCATGGCGTCGTACCCTTGTCTGCACCCAACGTAATTTCTACGTCCGGATCCTCTGCCGCTTGCCGTGCGTCGTGGATCACGATCTTGGCTGCTTCACGCTCGGCATGCCCGTCGGCGTGTGTCACGCGCGCATTGACCACCAGTCCGTGCCGGTTATCGGTCAGCGTATGGCCCATGTACCGCAATTCACTGGCCGTTTTGCCTTTGCGATAGAGTCTTGCACCGGGATCGCTCCTGGACTGATGTGTCTCGTTGCTGCGTTTGTCGCCCTTGAAGCCGCCCGTGCCGCCACCGTCGCCGTCGTCGTCCCGATCGTCGCCGTTCTTGTGTACAAAACTCTTGTGCCCGGCCCACGCCTGGATCAACGTTCCGTCCACGCTGAAATGCTCACCCGAGAGCAGGCACTTCTTCTCGGCGATGGCCACTACGGCGTTGAAGAATTCGATCACGGCATCGTGCGTGATCAGACGCTCCCGGTTCTTCGTGAAGACCGTGGGCACCCACACCTCATCATCCATGGCCAGGCCGATGAACCAGCGAAACAGCAGGTTGTATTGCACCTGCTCCATGAGTTGGCGCTCCGAGCGGATGCTGTAAAGGATCTGGATCAGCATGGCTCGCAGCGACTTCTCTGGCGCGCTGCTCGGCCGCCCACCCTTTATGTCAGCTTCGTGCATCTCCGCGAACTTCGAAAACCGAAAGTGTCAGAAAACTTCGCCGTATATTATTTAAGCTCGATGTACTCATTTTGAATGAATCGGCCAGACAGCGCTTCAGAGGCTTCAAGTCAGATTCCGAGCGTAGCTGTTCGAATGCGGCGAGCAGTTGGCGTTGTTGGTCACTGGTGGCGTAGAGCCGTGTAGCCGCCACGTACTTTGCTGCAAGTTCTTCCCATGACGGCGGGTCACCGGCCTCTCCGCGTGGTTCCGTCACCTGCGATACGTACCGATGACCTTCACACACGATGGTGACGCGCGCGAGTGTCTTCGCCGGAAAGTTGTCTTCAAATTCGGCGTTGATCGCCAGCGAGACCTTGCGCGCGAGCGCGCTTGCTCCGTCAAGAGTTAGGGCCCCCTCAGTGAGAGGCAAGAGCGATTCAGGGCCCGCAAGGGCCGCTAGGGCGACGCAGTAAGGGATGCTGTACTGAACGTCAACAAGGCTAGCTGGACTACTTTTATTCGAAATGCGCAGTGCCCCTGCGTACGTCTCGACTTCGATCGCCTCGATAGCTGTCGGATCGAACTTGTATTGCTCAATCAGTCGTAGCGTCGCTTCCAGGGGCGCGTGAATGTGCCGACAGCAGCAATACAGTTTGTAATATTCGTTTGAGATGTACTCCGACTCACCAATGGGCGGCGCGTCGGCAAAGCTGAAGAGCAGCGAGCTATCTCGCACATTTCGGGGCCCCGTGAACCCGCCTTCCGCGAGATCGAGGGCGACCAACCCGGTCACTACAGACCATGGTATTACCCCTCTTTGATATCGCTGCTCCCGGGCGCCGGCACCGACAGTGGTGGCGCGCTCATGAATAATGAATTTGGTGCGCTTTCGCCAGCGATAGCCAGCGCATGCTCAAGCACACCCAACGGCGTCCTCCTTAAGGCGGCTGCCGCTGCGACCACCGCGTAGGACGCCCACGTGCCTGTTGTAGAGTACTCATGAGTCGGAGAAGTAGCAATTTGAGATCACTTGCGTAGCGTTCATCGCTACGTGCGTAAAGACAGTTCGAAGCGGCAGGCAACAGCAAAGCGTCGCTGATCTATTGAAGTGCAGCGGAGGAATACACAGCAGTAGACACGCAAGGCGAAGCAAGCGATTCGCTAGCGTTATTGATCGAGTCCGTCGTGCCAGGCCGCTTCCTGCTCGCGCGACGCCAACATGATCGACTGTAGATGATAGGTGTGCCGGGGGAAAGATCAAATTCCGATTTTCGCGCCGAGGTATTCCGACAGGTTATGTCTTCTGCCGTCAGCGCTTCGCCGTGCGGACTCGGCTGCCGACGGATTCACTGCTGGAAGTGATATCGCAACATCTCAAATTTAATGCCCGCGAGCCTTGCGTCATTCGCGACATAGAAGGAAGGCGAAACCGCATTCGCTGCGTTTCGCGAAAAAGAGTGCACTAACACCGGAAGCCGAATCGTTCGCCCATCCTCGCATACGGCACCCAGACCTCCGATCCGCGTACGCAAAAAGAGATAGCAGAACCTGCATGCGTCAAAGGTGCAGGATGGAATGATGTCCTCGACCGGTTCTTTAAGCATCACCCTGCGCATAACCTCTTGGAATACATCTACGCTCAAATCGGACTTTGACATGAGACTTTGGCTTCCCTATCGTGCGACTCATCGGATCAATCTCCCCGGTGCTACGCGCTGAGTGCTCAAGTCTCCTCGCGGGATTGATACGGGCCCATATGAACAACGTTCAGCGTCGGTCCCGAAAAGATCACGCATTGAAGTGACTCAGGAAACTATCGATACGCAAATAGATTAATTCGTGATCGGAAACACTAAGGTAGCAAGTATAGGCCAAGGCGCGTCTCATCCGTAGCCATCCGAAGATGGGCGATCGTAACCCGAGCATCTCATTTATAACCGGGTTGGTCGTGGCGACCGCTGAACTATTCGAAGATGGAAGGTAACATGCATGTGATGATCGCAGGTGCCGGTGCAATCGCGTTGGGTTACGCCGCGTATTTAACGCAACGTGGACATCGGGCGAAAGTTTGGTCTCCATCTGGGGCTCGCACCGCGGACTTCGCTACGGGAGTGCCCCTGCACGTGGAAGGAGCAATCGATGGCGAATTCCAACTGGAGGTTTGTGAGAATGCCGCGGACGTCGGCAATGCGGACATCATCATTTTGGCATTGCCAGCCTACGGCCACCGATTCGTCCTCGACCGCATCATCCCTTATGTTCGCGCGAATCATAGCGTAATCATCAGCGCCCACCTTTCATTTGCGGCACTCTACCTTTCCCGACGCCTGGCAGAACGTGGGATCTCCATCCCCATAGCCGCGTGGAGCACTACGGTATTGACGTGCAAGACGCAGTCGTCGACAGCTATCACCGTAGGTGCGATCCGCGCCGCGGTTGACATGGCCGCACTACCCAATCGCCACAGCCTCCGAATTCACGAAATCTGTGTCTCCCTCTTCGGCGATCGATTCACCATGAAGGACGACATGCTCACACTGTCCCTCAGCAATATTAACCCGCAAGACCACATGGGGATCGCTTTGGCCAACTTGACCCGTATCGAGAAAGGAGAAAATTGGGGCCAAAATTCGAACCTGACGCCAGCGGTCGGGAGGCTTCTTGAGGCCCTGGACGAGGAGAGGCTTACCATCGCGGCAGCTTTCGGAAAAACCGTGAGAACAACTTTTGATCATTGCAGGCTGTCGTTTGGCGTTGATGGCAATTCGCTTTCGGCCATATCAGACCGCCTCGTGCAACAAGGAAGAGATCCGCGCGGCCCCAGCGCCCTTGCCACCCGCTACGTTCTCGAAGACGTTCCTTTCGGATTGGTGCCGACCCTTCGCCTCGCAGAGATGGCGGGGGTGAACGCGCCCTTGCATGCAAGTGGCGTTGCAATCCTCAGCGCTTGTTACGGCCGAAACTTCGTGGCGGACAATGACATCCTTCCCGAGATCGGACCGCTGCAGATCGAAACCCTGCAGAGACTTGCGGTCGACGGTTACGCCGTTTCAACCGAAACGCGCACAGCAAGTCGCCCAATACACGTCTGAGGCAAACCGTACCGCTACTTTGGATCACGGTGCCCTTTGGACAACTCCTGGCCTGGAACTCGCCCAGAATGAAGATTAAAACGCTGCTGATCGCCCTGTTTGCGACTTCGATTCCCTTATTGACATTCGCCGACGATGGCAAGGAACTAAAATTCGGAGTCGACAGCGCTTACCCCCCGTTTGAATCAAAAACACCCAGTGGTCAGTTCGTTGGGTTTGACATTGACCTCGGTCACGCAATTTGCGCGCAACTCAAGAGGAAATGCGTCTGGGTCGAAAACTCGTTCGACGGCATGATTCCTGAGTTGCAGGCGCGGAAGTTCGATGCGATCAATTCATCGATGTCCCGGACCGGAGAGCGCGCAAAGGCTGTCGATTTCAGCGACAAGTTGTATGCCAATTTCGAGGCGCTAGTTGTGAAGGGTGGCTCGACCCTGGTGGCAGTGCCCGACGCGCTCAAAGGAGCACGCATTGGAGTCCTGCAGGGAAGCACTCAAGAAGTCTATGCACGGAAGCACTGGACGAATGGTACTGACGTTGTCGCCTACCCTTCGCAAGACCAGGTATGGAATGACCTCGCAGCCGGACGACTCGATGCAGCTTTAGCCTCGGGCCCAACGGCGGAGTCCGGGTTTCTGAAAACTGCGCAGGGGCGAGATTTTGGTTTTGCGCGAGGCCCAGCGATCCGAGATACCGCGATCTTTGGTCCTGGCGTCAGCATTGCTGTAAGAAAAAACGATAAAGCGCTCCTCGAAGCGATCAACAGCGCGATCGCAAGTATCCGTGAGGACGGCACGTACGACCGGATCGCGAAAAAATACTTCTCTTTCGATATCTACGGCGGGTAATCGTCGTCGGATTTCCTTAGCGAAAAGATAATGGAATGACCGCCCCGGAAGAGATGCGTTTCGCATAGACAATGATCAACATCACAACGTAGGTTTGGAGACCTAAATGAAATGTAAACTACTTGCAGCTCTGGTGACGACGACCGTCGCGGTTCCCGCAATGGCCCAAAGCACCGTGACGCTCTATGGTTTGATCGATGAGGGAATTAATTATACTAATAACGTCGGCGGCAAAGACATTTTCGAACTCCAGAGCGGAACCGTCCAAGGTAGTCGTTGGGGCTTGAAGGGGGCGGAAGATCTTGGCGGCGGTATCAGGGCAGTTTTTCAGCTGGAGAACGGCTTTAACGTCAACAATGGCAAGCTTGGCCAAGGGGGCCTGATGTTTGGGCGACAGGCCTGGGTCGGCATCGCCTCCGACCAATATGGGTCGGTTACTCTCGGTCGCCAGTACGATTCCGTCGTTAGCTACCTTGCCGAAACGACGGCGAATGGCACATGGGGCGGCGGGATGTTCTCCCATCCGTACGACAACGACAACACGGACAACACCTTCCGTGTCAACAATACTGTCAAGTATACAAGTCCTGTGATTGGTGGTTTTAAATTTGGCGGCACATACAGCTTTAGCAACGACACGAATTTCGCCAACAATCGTGCGTACAGTATGGGCGTCCAATACTCGACCGGTGGATTGCTGTTGTCAGCAGCCTATCTGCAAGCGAACAACCAGTCGTCCACGTCAGGCGGTGCAATTGGAAACAACCCGGTTGCCGACGAAAATTTCCTGGGTAGCAAGCTGCGCATCTTCGGTGCGGGAGCGACGTACACCTTCGGCTCGGCAAACATCGGCCTCTCGTATTCAAATACCTTCGTCGCCGATCCAGTGTCATCAGGTTACGTCGGCAAGATTACGCCGGCTTCCGGCACGCTATCGAATCTTCGGTACCAGAATTTTGAGATCAACGGCAAGTACCAGTTCACGCCAGCTTTCTTCGTCGGCGCAATGTACACCTACACCCTGAGCGGTTTCAATACCACTGCCGGGAAGCTGAAACCGAACTACCAAACCGCCGGGCTAATGGCTGACTACTCGCTGTCAAAGCGCACGGATGTATATATGCAAAGCGCGTATCAGCACGTCGGCGGAGACCGTACCGGCAGCGTCCTCGACTTCGCCTTTGTGCCGGTGGCCGATGACATATCTTCGAATCGCAATCAGGTGGTTGCGCGCGTTGGCCTGCGTCACAAGTTCTAAGCGGCGCAGCATCCGTCGGAATACCGATGAGATGCGGAATTCGATTGACCGCGATGCCACTGTTTCCAATGCGGTCGCAATCGGGACATAGACCAGGCAATTCCGCTCCGAGTCGAGCACCCGCGTTGCGGGTGCTCTTTTTTTGCGCCTGCCAAAGCATCGAGCAAAGTCACGGCCTGCATAGTCTGTCGGCGAAAGTCCATGGTTTGTTACCACCGGATATAGAATCGGCGAGCAAACAGGCGACAAGTACGGGAGATTCCAGACAGCACGCGGACAAATGCAACTTCATTTGCTGGCTCAAAGGATACATCAGTCCCCTACCACGATCGTCGCGTAAGCGCGAAGCTCTTGGACACGTGTGCTTGTTAAATGATTCCGTTCCAATGTGGTTCGAGAGGTCAGAAGCTAAGAGCCCGCGTGGACACCTGCATTCGGACCTCGATGACAGAGCAGCCTAATCTGCGAGACAGACCGGTAGTAGCCGAAAGCGAGACAGACGACTGGAATTGCGTGAGGCAGCACGCGAGCAAATTCCAGAGCTGAGCTTGCGGCCTGACCCTTCGATCGCTCTTACCGCGGCGGATTACGACACCAATCCGACACGGTTGCGGGAGCGGATCCGCTGAGGGGTAGTCTCCTGGCTGATTTGGTTCGGGCTTTGCTCACAGCCCGTGTAGTCCAGCCCAATGGTGGGCGCATTGCTGCTTGACCGGTTGCCATCGTTCCCACGGTCACTCGCCTGGGCGATAAGTCGACTAGCGTGCCCGGCATCTCGCCGCGCCTTCTCCGTTGCCCTCTAGAATGCCTGTCACGATTGAAACGGTCCCGCTCGCCAACGGTATACAGAAGCATGCAGGCGCTTGTCGCCGATCGGCACGTTTGTCCCCGAGCAGCGACCGCTCAAGAGGTCGATAGCGCCGCCTCGGGTACATTGAAGACGGCCACCGCTTCGCGGAGCCCCCGTGCCTGCTCGGCCAACGACTGCGTGGCAGCGGCTTCTTCGACCAGCGCGGCATTTTGCTGCGTCACCTGATTCATCTGCACTCCATGCGACCGTACTTCCTCGGCAGACCGCATGGCAGGTCCGGTTCTGTTGCAATAGCGGAGGCTGGTATGTAAGCATTCGATCGGCACCGTCACGATTGATGTTGACGCACGACCGGCTTGACTGCTAGCGGATTGGATCGATGTGTGCGGAGGCGGGCAGCAACGGGGCGACGCTCCAGGGTAGTAGTTCGTCAATCCGGTTCGCTGGGTGATCGGCGATGCGTTCGATGACGTAATGCAGGTAGGCTTCGGGGTCAATGCCATTCAGGCGGGCAGAACCAATCAGGCTGTACATGGCGGCTGCGCGCTCCCCGCCTGAGTCTGCGCCGGCAAATAAAAAATTCCGCCTCCCGATCGCCACGCCCCTCAACGCACGCTCCGCGATCAGATTGTCGATTTCGGCCTGACCATCGCTGCAGTAATAGACCCGCGCGGGCCAGCGATTCAACGAGTACTGGATCGCTTTGGTGGTGTCGGACTTCGCGGAGAGTGTGAGAAGCGTCGCCTCGAACCACCGCTTCATGTCATCAAGCAGCGGAACGGCTTGCGCCTGGCGGATGCGCCGTCGTTCTTCAGGTGGCTTCCCACGAATGTGCTCTTCGATGCGATAGAGTGCGCCGATGCGCTTCAATGCTTCGCTGGTAATCGGCGATGGCCGCACAGCGTGCAAATCGTGCAGCTTTCGTCGTGCATGTGCCATACACGCTGCCTCTCGAATCGCACCACCGACGTACAACTCCCCATAGCCGGCGAATGCGTCTGCCTGCAGTACGCCCTTGAAGTTGGCAAGATGTCGCTGGGGATGTTCGCCGCGACGATCCGGTGTATAGGCAAACCAGACCGCTGGAGCTTCCAGGGAACCACTGGGCCGATCGTCGCGCACATACACCCAGAGCCGGCCTGTCTTCGTCCTGCCATTGCCTGGCGCGAGCACCGGCAGCGGCGTGTCGTCACCGTGAACCTTGGCGCCGCCGAGTGCGTGGCGGCGCACCGCGTCGACCAATGGATTGAGCAGCCACGTCACACTACCCAACCAGTGGCCCATGGTGCCCGGTTCGATCTCGACGCCGTCGCGCGCGTACATGACGGACTGCCGGTAGAACGGGATGTGGTACGCGAACTTTGATGTGGCGATATGTGCGAGCAGTGCCGGCCCCGGAAGACCACGATCGATTGGGCGGCTCGCCGCTGCGGCCTGTACGATGCAGTCGCAGCACGAACAGGCGGCTCCTGTCGACTGCGCGCTTGCGACGTCGAAATGCCTTTCCGGAGCGCGCAGCAACTTGATCGCCCATCGGTGCACGGTTGAATGGTCGACATCGATGCCACGTTCAGCCATCATCTCTTCCAGAGTTCGCCGGCTCAGCCCATATGCCACATGGCGTCGGTCTTTATGTGCCGACGCATGACTTCAGACATGCTGCCCTCCATTGACGTGCAACTCTGCTCCGTTGATGTACGACGAGGCCTCAGTGCAGAGGAAGTAGATTACTCGTGCGACTTCGGCCGGATCTCCGAGACGACGCATAGGAATACCGTGATCCACGATCTCCTCTGTGCCGGGCGACAGGATCGAGGTATCAATTTCGCCCGGCGCAATAGCGTTGACGCGTACGCCCTCGGGGCCAAACTCGTGTGCCATTTCTCGTGTTAGAGCTGCGAGCGCAGCCTTTGAAGCTGCGTACGCAGTACCCGCGAAAGGATGAACCTTCACCCCGGCGATCGATGTTACGTTGGCAATCGCCCCTTTTGCTCGGACCAATTCTGGGAACAGCGATCGCGCCAGTAATGCGTTGGATACCAAATTCACGTTAAGAACAGTCATCCATGTCTGAAGATCGCTGTTGAGAATTCCGAGGCGCGATCTGTTCTCGCCTTTAGGCGAGATTCCAGCATTGTTGACGAGCGCATGTAGTTGTCCATCAGGTAGCCGTCGCCTGACTTCCAAAGCGATCCGGTCGATGTTATCGAGGTCCGCGAGGTCTGCTTGGATGTGCGTTTCACGCGCCGCAGGCCACTTGCAACTGTCCGAGAACGGACGCCGTGAGACAGTGAACACCTCCCAGTTGTTCTCCTGAAAAAGCTTAACTGTGGCATGACCGATACCGCGGCTGGCGCCGGTCAACAGCATATAACGATTAACTTGGCCCATCTGTGCAGTTCCAATTTGGATAGATCGTTGCTTGCGATCGCTTGCATTGGGGCGCGCCGCTCTGCGTGCGGTGAGGCGAACCTGCACGAGTTGTGGCGCGGCAATCTGGATGAGAGGAACAGCGCGTCAGTTAGATCGTCGAAGTCGTGACTGCCGCGCAGAAGGAACGCATCACGCCCCCGTAGTTGAACACCTTCTGTAACAGCAACGTCGGCGGCGGCCACGGCTCAGATGCTGCAATCCAAATGCCCGACTGCTCATCCGTCAATGTTGTGGGGATCGCCTGCCGGCCATGTTTTGCAGCCATTCTCGTATCCGCAAAGCCTTGACTTTAATCCGACCGCCCTCGCCAACCCCGCGAGCCAGTCCCGACGGGGCACGCAAGCAAATTCCGCCCTTTCGGAAAACCCGCAATCAGTTGTTTATCTTTTCCATAAACAATCCTTATCGGGAAAATGTTAATTAACCTAAGCTCTGCGGGTCGTCGTACTACCCGCCTACCTAACACGGCACGTTACGCGACTCTCTGTGCAACTACCAGAAGAAAGGCGTCAAATGCATTGATACCAACACTAAGCGTCATTGAAGGGCTGTGTCGCATTAGTGCGGGGGCGCTAGAATGCGCGTCTGACGAACCGGTTCTGACCCGATGATCAAGAAGGCACCCACGAACGGCCCTTGCCCAGGAATTGCGAAGGTTCTGAAGCGACTGCACTATCCGCTCGCTGCGCAGAACATCGACGATGCGCGCGTTCGTCATGCCGGTCCTTCGCAGATATTCATTTGCGATGCGAATCAGTGTTATCCAAACAATTGATTTTGTAGTTCGAGGCGAGATGCCGCATAGTCGCTTCCTGCGACGCGCGGCACAGCTTCCGACTATCCGTGCCGGAAAGAGAACTTTCCCGACATGCCCCGATGCAAGCGACGCTATCGGAGCGGATATCCATCTTAACGTCAAAATCAATTTTCTACGGGAGCGGATACGAGAACAACCATAGGAGCCGCGGCAATGACTGTATCGATCGTGATAGTGGGTGCCGGCTTTTGCGGGACGATGACGGCCACATGGCTACTATCGGATCAAACCGTAAAGCCCCTCCCTATCGATCGCACGGGTCGACAGCTTTAGCATTTCGCGCGGTATTGCTCGATTTTCGATATCAAATAAGAAAAAATGGACAACCGAAGAGTCGTCGTCACCGGTCTTGGTGCCATTTCCCCGGTCGGGATTGGCGTCGAGGAAAATTGGTCGAATGTCATTGCCGGCCGCAGCGGCATCGGCCGGGTCACCTTTTTCGATACGACCGATTTCCCGGCGCAAATCGCTGGCGAAGTCAAGGGGTTCGACGCAACTCGCTTCATTTCGGAAAAAGAGGTCCGCCATATGGATCGCTTCATCCAACTCGGTGTCGTGGCCGGCATGGAAGCATTCGTCGACAGCGGCATCACAGTGACCGAAGCAAATGCCTCCCGGATCGGCGTTCATGTCGGGTCCGGAACCGGCGGCGTACAGACCCTCGTCGACACTGCCTTCACGATAAGGGACAAAGGGCCGCGGCGGGTGTCCCCATTTTACGTGCCCTCATCCATCATCAACATGATCGCGGGGCATCTCTCGATCCGGTACGGGCTCAAGGGACCGAATCTCGCCATGGCGACGGCGTGCTCGACCGCCACTCATGCGATCGGAGACGCCGCCCGGCTGATCGAGTATGGTGATGCCGATGTCATGATTGCAGGGGCTGCAGAGGCGGCGATCACCGAAAGCAGCCTCGCGGGCTTTGGCCGGGCCAAGGCGCTCTCGACGCGCAACGAAAGTCCCGAGACAGCGAGCCGCCCGTGGGACGCGGAGCGCGACGGCTTCGTGCTAGGTGAAGGAGCGGGCATCATCGTGCTCGAGGAGATGAAGCACGCGCGCCAGCGCGGCGCACGGATTTACGCGGAATTGGCCGGATTCGGACTGAGCGGTGACGCATTCCATATTACTAGCCCGTCGGAAGACGGGGAAGGCGCGGCCCGCTGCATACGCAATGCCTTGCGCAATGCACGCGTCGCGGCCGACAGCGTGCAATACATCAATGCGCACGGCACTTCGACGCCGCTCGGCGACCGCGCGGAATCGCTCGCGCTGAAGGCAGCCTTTGGCTCGCACGCCAAGGACCTCGCGATCAGCTCGACAAAATCAGTGACCGGGCACCTGCTTGCCGCTGCGGGTGGTGTCGAGGCCGTCTACACCGCGCTCACCGTGCACCACCAGATTGCGCCGCCGACCGCCAACCTGACAAAGGCCGACCCGGAATGCGACCTCGACTATGTACCCCTCGTAGCTCGACGCATGCCGATTGATGTTGCCATTTCAAATTCGTTCGGGTTCGGCGGCACCAACGGCACGCTAGTATTCCGCCGGATCGAGTGAATGGCTAGGACAGAGGAATCTGCCAAGTTCGCGAAGCAGATCTTGAAGGCACGTCAACGTAAAGAATCTCTATTGGTCGGAGATAGCAGCACGCCTGCCCAGTTTGAACCACCCCGGAAATGTGGGGTAGTCGGACTGGCTTGCGAGTCCGCTGCGTGCCGGCTTGCTATCACCGGGCCAGACGGCGAGTCCAACCCGTTATCGCGTGTGTGATCGAGCGGTAACTCGGCAGACCGCCGATGTGACCGGGCCTCGCCCTCCTGTCTCAAGCGACACCGCAAGCACGAATGGCTCTGAAACCGTTGTGTATGCTGGTCCGGCACTGCATGATTCTCTTCCATGAGTTTGGGTCAACGTACAGATTTTATGCGCCGCCAGGTCGTCGAGCAAGCGAGCTCGTGGAGCAGGCAGCCGCCGGCGTGCAGGCGTTGAACGCGCAGGCGGTCGAACTGGAGGATTCAGTGTCGGTGTTCAACGTGTCGGCGGGCGCAGGGGTGAGCAATCCCTGAAACTGGAGAATAAAAGATTCTACGAAGCCGCGTTTTGTTGCGTGGCCCTGTCCATCTCACTGATGCCGGTGTTGACATACTTGATGCCGACGCTTTGCTCTTCAGACGCCAGGAAATCTCGCTGACGATATCCGCGACACACCTGATCGCATCCTTGACTTGCCCTATCGTTGTTCCTGCGTCGGCCGCCTGGCTTGCCCCATGCTCCACGACCGCCACGGGGTCACCAATAAGCGACTTAATTTCCTTGGCCGCCGTGGCCGAATGCTGTGCGAGATTGCGTACCTCACTTGCCACAACCACAAAGCCGCGCCCCTGGTCGCCCGCCCGGGCAGCTTCCACCGCCGCATTGAGCGCCAGAATATTGGTCTGGAAGGCGATGCCGTCGATTGCACCCGTGATCTCAGCAATTCTGGCAGAACTGCCACTGATTTTCTCGATGGTACCAATCATGGTTGACACCACGTCGTTGCCACGTTCTGCCAGATCGGTCGCGTTCAAGGCAAGCGTGCTCGCCTGAATAGCATTGTCAGCGTTGTTTCGAACCGTCTCGGTGAGCTGCGCCATCTTGATGCGGTTTTCTAAAGGGATGCAGCGTGCTTTTCGGTACGCGCGGACAGATTCTCGTTTCCAACGGATATATCCGTCACCGCGCGACCGACTGAGTCCGTCAGCTGGCGCACTGAGGCAATCGCCTGCCGACCTGATACGTCGCCATGTCGCGCACAGCTGCATGCAGTTCAGCACCGCGACCGTCGTAAAAATATGGCGCGGTCAGTTCCACGTTGCGCAGCGTCGGCGTCTTGAACGCATGGCAATCGAGCGACTCTTTTGTAACATTCGCCCGACCGTTGTCCTGCGGACGTGTAGCCCCGAACGGAAAAGTAGTCGGCCGGGAGACCCATTCGCTCGAACGACTGCCCGCCCAGATTCTTGCCCACATGGCAGGTTGCGCAATGGTTTGCCTTGAATAACTGGTAGCCGCGCAATTCCTCACTATTCAGCGCACGCCTGTCGCCGCGCAGGTAAGCATTTAAGCGACTCGGCGTTAGCAGCGTCACTGCTATTCGGCGATCGCATCTGTGATGTTCACGCTCGACCAACCGCTCAGGTACACCGCCAAGAACCGTTGCGACATCGACGAGTCTTGTTCTCGAAGGTGTTAGGGCAACGCTGATCAAGCCCGGTAAACACGACTGGTTGCGACCAAGACATGCGTCAACTTTCGAGATCGCGAAAAACAGCCGCAAAAGCGGGCATTCCAGCTCATGTCGGGCCCCTTGAGGGGCTCTGCACGGGCTCTTCGCCCGTCTTTGGCCCTCTATGGGCGCACCTGTGCCGTCGAGCGACCACACATGTAAAGATTGGCCAGCGCGAGCGCAACGAAGGCGCGATTGGCGTTCTTCGCCAGCCCGCGATAACGAACCTTCGTGAAGCCCCACAGCAGCTTCACGACCGCGAACACATGCTCGACCCGGGCACGGATCTTCGACTTGTTGCGGTTCTTGCGGCGCGCCACCTCGTCGACGATGTCCTTGCGGCGCGTGCGCTTGTTGGTGAAGTCACGTGCGTTCGGGGCCTTGCTGTGAATCAGTGCTTTCTGGCTCGCGTATGCGCTGTCACCGTAGACGCGTTGCTCCTCACCGTGCAGCAACTGCGGCTGCGGATGCTTGCTGTGTACGTTGGCGGCGGTTACGACCGCGCTATGAGCCAGCCCGCTCTGACTGTCCACACCGATGTGGTGCTTCATGCCGAAATACCATTGCTGGCCCTTGCGCGTCTGATGCATTTCCGGGTCACGCGCCTTCTCCTTGTTCTTCGTCGACGAGGGTGCACCGATCAGTGTGGCGTCGACAATCGTGCCGCTCTTGAGCTTTGCTCCCGCGCCTGCAGCACCACTCCCACTTCCGCGAAGATTCGCTCGCCCAACTTGTGCTCTTCCAGCAGATGCCGGAATTTGAGCATCGTCGTGGCGTCCGGCACCGTTTCGCTGCCCAGGTCAATGCCAACGAAACGGCGCAGGCTGAGGGGGCCCTGCACGGGCTTGTCGCCCGTCTTTGGCCCTCTACGGGCGCACCTGTGCTGTCGAGCGACCTCGCCACATGTAAAGATTGGCTAGCGCGAGCGCCACAAAGGCGCGATTGGCGTTTTTTTGACAGCCCGCGATAACGAACCTTCGTGAAGCCCCACAGCCACTTCACGACCGCAAACACATGCTCGACTCGGGCAAGGATCTTCGACTTGTTGCGGTTCTTGCGCCACGCCACCTCGTCGACGACGCCCTTGCGACGCGTGCGCTTGTTGGTGAAGTCTAGCGCCTGGCCCAGTTGCGATGGTTGCCGGCCTCGCCTTGCTCAGCCTCGTTGTCGCATCATGATTTACCGGTTCGATACTACCGAAGAACTTCTTGATGTCGAGGCCCAGCGCCCAAGCATAGCCCCCAGCCGCGCCGCCGGCCCACGTCGGGCGCCTGATGCGCGGACCGCCCAGGATGATAGCCGCATGAGTCGTCGTGAAACCACAAGCGATTACAGATATCGCTTGACCACCGTCTGAGCGATGCACTGAGATCGTGGGAATTCCAACGGCCTCGTCCCCACACCCTGCCTTCCGGGGGTATGTCAACCTTCGGCACCGGTGGTCTTCGCGGCATGACTGCCGCCCTCGTGAGACGAATTGTTGAGCGCGACTCGTGACAAGCCCTCCGTTTTACACGACTAGTCAAGGACGCTACCGGCTTCACGATCTCTTACGAGGGTTCTTGTTCGAATAGACGGCTCTTCAGCCCATGTCAATTGTCGCGTATTGACCAAATCCTCACAAACGAAATGAGGACTGTCGCACATCGGGCGGTCCGCACGACAATCTTCATCGGATATCAATCCACCTGAAGACGTCGCACTGCGCCTGGTGGCTCCTTTTCGCCGACTAATCTAAGTCGGCACGATCTGTGCTCTGGAAATGTGAAGCGATCTCGCGCTCAACCCGTTTGACACCTTGGACGCCATACAGTAAAGCTTAAGCCGCACAGATATGATCTCCAAAAAATGCAAAGAGGCAACTGCACATATCAACGATACAGTGGCTTTCTTCCGCTGTAGCGCTCTATTTTGGAGCACACCAACATCGGCGCAATCGTGGCAGCACGTCGCAGCGCTGTACAGACAGATGTCGTCGAGCGAAACAGAGCTTCTCACTCACACGCTCCTGGAAATCTAATTATGCGTGGTTGGGAAAGGTCGATATTTCTGGCTTTATTTGGTGCGTCATCCTTGGCTCAAGCACAAGGGACTGTGAATCTCTACGGTGTACTCGACGAAGGCATTATGTACCAAAGCAACGTTGCTGATAGCAAGAGAATTTCGCTTGACTCGCTTAGCGGCCTCATGGGAAGTCGATGGGGCCTGACCGGAAGCGAGGACCTCAGTGGCGGTTTACATGCAACGTTCACCCTTGAGTCAGGCGTAAACCTAAATCAAGGTCAGGCTGGTCAGGGCGGCCTGCTATTTGGTCGTCAAGCCTTCATCGGTATCAAAAGCGACAACTGCGGCGGCCTGACATTTGGACGTCAATACGACATGATCTTCTACTTTCCCGAGCCGCTGACTGCCGAAGCACTGGTCGGAGGCGCGCCGGCGGGACACCCAGGGGATCTGGACAATGCGTCCAACACGGTTCGACCGAATAATTCTGTCCGATACATGAGCCCTGACATCTACGGCGCGAGCTTCGGAATTGAGTACAGCTTTGGTGGTATTGCCGGTAACTTCACATCTACCAGTGGTTATTCGGTAGGTGCAGGTTACGTGAACGGGCCATTGAAACTGGGGGCATCATTTGAGTACTTTAAGAACCCCACCGCAGCGCCAGGCACAGGATTTTTTACTGCCTATTTGAATGGAATCTCTCCTCTTCAAGGTGCTATCAACCGTGGATATGCCTCCGCCCAAGCGTATCAGTCTGTAGTCGTAGCATCCAACTTCACAATCGGCCCCGTCATCGTGGCAGCATCGTTCTCTAATGTTCAATACGCGAATCTCGCACTGCCTCAGCTGGACGGAACAGTCATATTCAACAACTACGATGTCGGAATAATGTATCGTTTCAGCCAAGCGTGGACAGTCGCAGCATCATACGACTACTTGCAATCGAATGGCATTCAAGACGCTTCGGGACACATACTCGGAAACCAGCACTTCAACCAAGTAACGATTTCAACAGACTACTTTTTATCCAAGCGAACCGACGTCTATTTCGAAATCGGTTGGCAACAAGCATCTGGGACATCGTCTCTTGGGGTTCCCGCTGTTGCGAGCGTCGCGAATGTGGGTGACTCATCCAGCAATCGCCAGATCCTTGCTCGCGCCGCGATCCGTCAAAAGTTCTGAATAGAGCTAAACATGCTGGAATGCAACGACTCACAGCACCGATCGATCCTCCCAAATGACCCGACTGACGCTGCTAGCGTTGGCGTGTCGCGCCAGATGCATGACTAAATTTTCTGACCTTCCTGACATTCCTGATCGGCGTTGCGTCCTATTGGTTAAACTGGCGAAACCATCACACCAATTAATTATCTTAACTTCAACAGGAGACTACAGTCAGCGCATTAATTTGCATACGTTCCGCCGCGTATCCTCAATATCATCGATATCAAAGAACAATGTTGATATGGATTAAGGATGAAATGAGAAATCATAATATGATAATTAGATACGCCGGACGCAAATTGACAGCCACCACACCAACCACCACCCGCGGGGAGCACCCGCCTGCGATAAAGTTAAATCGATCGGCAAGCACCAACTGAAATGAGCTCTCTACGTTAGCAGACTGGATCATCGCGCGCGTAGACGCTCGTTCGTGTCGCGCGTCCACTAACACGAACCTCCCCTGGACTCAAACAGAATGCAAAAATATGACCTACCAAGAGAAATAGCGAACCGCATCGTCGATCCGAAGTCCCACACGGACATCGATGGCCTCCACGAAATTTACACTTGGGCACGCGCAAACAACCCTGTCGGGAGAGCGACGGCTGCCGGGCATGACCCGTTTTGGGTGATTACAAAACACGCCGACGTCTCTATGATCTCACGGAATAATTCTCTATTCCACAATGGAGATTATTCTGTCGTGTGTCGCCCTAGAGCATCGATAGAGCATATTATGTCCACGACCGGTTCACCGAACATTGTTCGGTCGCTCGTGCACATCGATGGCGAAGAACACAAAAGTTTACGCGCGCTGACTCAATCCTGGTTCATGCCGAGCAGTATTCTCAAGCTTGAAGACCGTATTAGATCGCTAGCCCGTGCGATGGTCGCGAAGCTGCAGCAACACAACGGAAAGGTGATCGATTTTTCAGGCGCATTCGCGTCGCAGTACCCACTGCACGTAATCATGGATATTCTCGGTGTCCCTCAGGAGGATTTTCCTCGCATACTTGCACTAACTTACGAGATGTTCGGGAGTGAAGACGCGGAATACACACGCGATACGCTGCGCCAAGGCGACGCGAGCAGTGCGACGGGCAATGCGCTCCTGTCTGTAGTTGACGACTTCAGGGAGTACTTCGAAAGCTTAAACGAAGCGCGCCGGAAGGACCCGCGCAATGATGTCGCGACTTTGCTAGCCAACGCGGTCATCAATGGGCAGCCTATCGATGACGTAACCCGCCTCGGCTATTACGTAATTATCGCTGCCGCAGGGCATCATACAGTGTCGTCGTCCACGTCGGTCGCAATGTGGGCATTGTGCCGCTTTATGGAGTTGCTACCACAGCTTCAGGCAAATCGATCGCTCATTCCACATTTTATCGATGAATGCCTTAGATTCGCATCGCCGGTTCATCATTTCATGCGTACAGCGACTGCCGACACTAATATCCGGGGCCGCAAAATTCGCAAGGGAGATTGGCTGATGTTGTGCTATGGCTCGGCGAATCGCGACGAAGAAGTCTTCCCTTCGCCATTCACATTCAATATTGATCGCAGACCCAACCCACATATCGCGTTCGGTGTCGGCGGCCACGTCTGCCTTGGTCGACATCTCGCGCACATGGAGATGCGGATTCTGTTCGATGAGCTGATTCCGAGATTGCAACGCGCTGAGCTAGTGGGTGAGATCGAATACATGGAGTCAAACTTCGTTTGTGGACCGAAACACCTTCCCGTTCGCTGCATGTTGCAATAACACAACCCGCGATATCCGCATGCACGAAACAGCTAGCCGTGTATCGAACGAGCACGTCAATAACAGGGGTGGCATCATATCCGGCATGAGGTGATAGGCCTACACAGAAAGCAGCCCAGGCCCAACCTTCGATCCGGGCGCCATACACGCTGGCTCTATGACATTGACATGCCAAGCTGCGAATTGGACTCTAGAACCGTGCGCAGTGCCGGGATTGCATCGCACCCTTGCGTTCGCGATGAGGACAGCTGCCGTATCACGCGCAGCGACCATTCCGCCGCTGTGTCAGGGGTTCCACGCCCAAACCCCAATAATTTTTTGGAATGCTTTGGATTCAATGCGTTAGAGAACTTCGAGGCCGGCCAGCAGGACACCAAGATCGATCGGATTCGCATTACCCTGGAAGGTGTAGTGACCGAGGAAGTGAATGTGCTGCCAGGCGACGGGCGAGATCCGCTTCAGCCTGGCGAGCGCCTTCTGGTTGCCATCGCGTTGATACCGCTCGAACAGCGCTGAGAGCAGCATCGAGTTGAAGGCGATCACGACATTGGCGAGCAGGCGTCCGCATTCGTTGCTGATCGCGACATCGAGGTCCGTCCTGCCGATCAGATGTTTCTTGCCGCTGACCTGGGCGAGCATGGAGCGCAGCTGATGGTAGGCCTCGATCCGGTTCTGGGACCGATGGACGTCGCGCTGCAGTTGCGGGTCCAGCAGATAGCGCAGCGTGTAGATACTGCGCACCAGCCTGTCGAATTCGAACACGGCCTTGCGCGTGGGATGATGGGGCGACAGCGCACACAGCTTGCGGATCAGGGCCTGCTGGCTCATTTCCTTGATGCTGAGCGACGCGATGATCTGTTCGATGCCGGCCCGCTGCTCAACGAGCAGTTGCCGGTCGATCTGTCCGGCAGGCTTGATCAGAAAGTGCTCGCAGTGTCCGATATCATCGCCGCAGTACAGATGGGACAGTTGCGCCTGCAGACTGGTAAAGCGCGGCGCGAAACGCAGGCCGAACCAGTGCATGATCGCGAAATTCGCCTTGTTGACGCTGTGCATGTCGCCGGTGATGGTGCTCGGCGCGATATCCGTGGTGTTGTGATGGCAGATGTCGAAGACGTAGTGGCTTCATGTTCGTGCGCGCCAATCAGTTCGGTGCGCAGCGCAACGTGATTGGCGAGCAGCGTATAGGCGACGACGCCCTTGCCGCGCCCGAAATACTTGCGGGAGTGCCGCGCCTTGGTAGTCGGCGAGGCGGCTTCGAATTTCTGCCCATCGACGCTGCGATACAGCACTTCCAGATCGAACGAGTAATGCTCGAAGATCGGCAGTTGCGCGATGAAGTTGCTGATCCGGTCGCTTGCGGCCCGCAGCGTCGCCAAGCGGCAGCGTTGCCGGTACGTATCGGCCAGCACGTGATACGGGATATCGCAGGTTTCGGCCATGGCCGAATTGCCGTGATTGATCGCCTGCGCCACAATCACGGCCATCAGGCTGTCGGTATCGGCGGCGATCTTCCTGGCGTAGCGAGGTTGTAGCGGTGTCATCGTCCGCAGGAAATCGCAGCGCTCATTCACAAACCGGAAGATGTCGGCAATATCGCGTGAGGGCAGTTTCGCGTAGAAACTGTCCTGCTGCGCGCCTTCTTTCTCGACCCTGGGCTGCCGCCACGTCAGCTTGCTGTGCTGCGCGTCATAGTCGAGATGCTTGAGCTTGCCCTGCCGCAATTGCAGCTCGAAGGTTTGCCAGAGCTCATGAAGTTCGTTGAACAGGGCGTCGATTGTGGTGTCGGGCGACTGGCGTAACCAGGCAAGGTCGAGTTCCTCGAGCACAGCTGCCGTGCGTTCGGGCGCGACCAGATGATCGCTGAAACGCCGATGCTCGATACTGTCGTCAAGATGCAGCTCGCCGCGATCGAGCCGCTTTCTGATCTGCCGGTAGATCCAGAATTCGTAGCGATCACCGCGCAGGCCGCTGGGCTGACCGATATCATCGAAGGTGAGCAGGTAAGGTCGAAGTCGCTTCGGGACGGTGCCAGGGGGGATCTCTGCGAGCGGGCGCTGGGCGAGGCGTTGTCGCCGGCCGAAGACTCCGTTCATCCAGCGTACCGCAGCCAGCCAGGGATCGTCGGCGCGGAGGCTGGAGAATTCCAGCGCCATCGCCTGCGGCCGCAGCCGCGTGCGCACCTGACCGGCGAGCGCGTCGATGGCCTGCCAGCGCAGCTCCATCTGGCCGACGGGTTTGCCGGTCAACCGCTGTCCCGTCTGCTGCAGGGCCGCTTTGGGTGCGTATTTCGGCGAAGCCGAACACGGATTTCGGTTGAAGTCGAACAGCGTTTCCGGAGGAAGATGAACAGCCGTTTCGCTTGAAGTCGAACGGTTTCGGAGAGTTCCGGAATTGGTGTTCGGTGCT
>NZ_JBFPKI010000030.1:0-26212 GCF_040948675.1 Paraburkholderia sp. BR14312 | reverse complement strand
CCGTCGCGGCTGCACAGCGGGCGCAGACCGTCATCGGCGCCGAATGGGGCGAAGGGCTAATCCGCAGCTGGAACGCGGCTGGCTGGTTTTCGCTGCCGCGGCGACTGGGCGACAAGCTTGCGACACTAATCGGTGCAGCGCACAACGAAGTCGTCGTCACCGATACGATTTCGATCAACTTATTCAAGACGTTGTCGGCAGCGCTGCGGATGCAGGACATGCGCGACCCGAAGCGCCGCGTGATCGTGTCGGAACGCTCGAATTTCCCGACTGATCTGTATATCGCGCAAGGGCTGATCAGGCAGTTGGATCGCGGCTATGAACTTCGCCTCGTCGACGATCCGTCCGAGCTGTCCGCGGCGATCACCGACGACGTCGCCGTCGCGATGATCACTCACGTCAACTACCGCACTGGCTACATGCACGACATGGCCGCACTGACGAAGCTGATTCACGACAGGGGCGCGCTAGTGCTGTGGGATCTCGCGCACTCGGCGGGCGCCGTGCCCGTCGATCTGAATGGTGTCGGCGCGGATTGCGCGGTCGGCTGCACATACAAGTATCTGAACGGCGGTCCCGGTTCGCCTGCGTTCGCGTGGGTGCCGCATCGTCATCAGAGTGAGTTCGAGCAGCCGCTGTCAGGCTGGTGGGGGCATCGTGCGCCGTTTGTGATGAACCCGACATATATCGCCGACGACGGCATCGGCCGCTTTTTGTGCGGCACGCAGCCGATGGTTTCGATGGCGCTGGTCGAATGTGGACTCGATGTATTCCTGCAAGCCGACATGCTGGCGATCCGCCAAAAGTCGCTTGCGCTGACCGACCTTTTCATCGAACTGATCGAGACGCGTTGCAAGGAATTTCCGCTCACGCTCGTCACGCCTCGCGCGCATGCGCAACGCGGGTCGCACGCGAGCTTCGAGCATCCGCACGGCTACGAGGTGATGCAGGCGTTGATCGCGCGCGGCGTGATCGGCGACTATCGGGAGCCGCATGTGTTGCGCTTCGGTTTTACACCGCTGTATACGCGCCACGTGGATGTGTGGGATGCCGTTGAGCATCTGCGCCAAGTGCTTACCGAAGAAACCTGGCGTGCGCCTGAATTCGCCACGCGCGGCGCCGTGACCTGAGCGACGGCTACGTCGTCGAGATGATGTCCCTTAAGAGTTGCATTGTTAAATCGCGGTGTGAGTGGCGGCACGTCCGCTGTCTTGATGCATGGGTCAATAAATTTCGGACAGGCAGATAGCTTCTTTCGCTGTCGGTTTCGCCTCGCAGGCGGCGGGCGACAGATAACCCAGCGTGGAGTGCAAGCGCACTGGATTGTAGAAAGCGATGATGTACTGGTTGATATCGCGCCGAGCCTCATCGTGGTTGGCGTACTAGCGCTGCCACACACGCTCCATTTATTGTCCCAACAATTTCCCTTGCTCATGCTGCATACCACGTGAAGTCTTTTTTCAACCACGCATGGTCGTTCTCGCTTGCATACTGGGGTCCCCGTGATTTTGATGCCGTTTACCGGGTTAGCGGGCTCCAGACCTGACAAGGCTTTGCGGTCTAGCCTTTTATTACGTCTCCGTAAAATCAAGAGCTTGCTGTTTGTCTTCCCCGGAGGCCCGCAGTGCCTCGCCCCCAACTGCCAAGGCGATATTGTTGGCATACGCTGAGCGGTTCCCCTTTCGGCTGCGGAGCGGACGGCGATGGAACACTGGCGGCAGACCTATCTCGGGATGCGGGTCCATCCTGTTGCCGCGCGATCGCACCTTGCGGGAACTGATCGTGCAGGCCATCCGGGACGTCGAAGCCACACTGGATCGTTGGGGCAAGCTGCTGCCGAAGCCCCATGGCGAGGCATCGAGCCTGCAGAAATGGCTGTGGCCGGTGCCGCTGCGCAATTCGACGCGACAGATGAGCGAACTCTTGCACAAGCTCGACTATCTGGTCGAGCTCGGTGTACGGGTGCAGTGCCCCGACACATGCAACGAAGCTATCGTCCGGCATTATGCGCGGCGCTGCGCGGACCGCAAACCCTCGGTGAGCCACCGCATCCAGCCCCATACGGCGGCTCTAGGCCGCCTGCTTCATGCGCTACGCGTTGTGCTCGGCAACCGACCAGCTCCTGTCCATGCTCGGCGACTGGGTCCGCAAGGCGATCAGGATAGCCAACGATCGGGGCGCCGCCTCGCGCCCGGATCTGAAGGCGCAGCTGCGCGAATTTGCCACGGCAGTCAAGGCGCTCGCAGGCAACAGGGACCTGACACGCGATGTGCTTGCCAGGCAATTGTGCGAATTGGCGGACACAGTCCTCAAACAGGATGCGCCCAGTCGGACCCGCCTGATGCCGGCACAGCTCGTCTCGAAGCGGCGCGTGGCGCATGCACTGCTTGCACAGCTGCTGGACCTGCCTTTCCAGGCGCAGACCGCCCATCCCGTCATGGATGCGCTCGCCTTGCTGCGCGAGCGCTACCCGAACAAGGCGGTCGATCTGCCGGCGGACACGCAGATCCCGCTTGGACGGGCCTGGCAGCGGATGATCGCCATGGCGCGCTGCTGTCTTGCTTCACGTGCGTGGCGACCTGCGCGTCGCACCAGGCGATTTGCTGGTCGAGGGCCTGCAGGTGCTCCCGGCCTCGTGCCAGCGCAGTGCGCGCGACACCGTTCAGTTCAGCGGCCCCGTCCTCCAGTGCCTCGACGAAGCGGGCACGAAATGCATTGATGCCTTGCGGCAGGAACACGCCGAACTCGACGAGTTCACCGCGCAACCGGTTGACGAGCGCGGTACGCTCCTCGACGAAACCGTTTCGCATCCGGTGCAGCAACAGCACGTTTTGCTGGTCTGCCGTTTTGACGGCCACGAAGCGCATATGCGGTCGCCCCGCGGCCTCACAGATGGCCTCGGCATCCAGCCTGTCGTTCTTCACGTGCTTGCCGCCCTTGCGGTATGGCGCAGCGAATTGCGGCGCGATCAGGCGAACCTCGTGACCAAGTCGCGCAGCTTGCGCCCCCAGTAGTGGGCTGCGCTGCACGCTTCCATTGGGACCAGACATGGCGCAAGGTTGGCAAACCATTCGAGAAACTTCTGCCGTGAGATGGCTTTCCTGACCACCACGCGTTCCATGCTGTCCACGCCGTGCACCTGGATCAGGTTCTTGGCCAGATCCACGCCGATACGAGTAATCTTGTCCATGACTTTCCCCTTCTCAGATGGGTTGTCCAGCACCAACCATCCTGGCATATCGCTATGCCACGAGATCGGGAAAGTCCTTGCTAATTCGGGTCATGTACCTGCTCGACGACACGCCGGAGAACCGGCCCAGCCCGAGCCGGAAGAAGATGATGTTGCCATGCATTCGGACGACGATGCCGATAACTGACACTCGCCGGGCCTGACACGGCGACTGCGCCCGCTACGGAAGTGTCGCCGGGGCTTCCGCCCCCTCCTTGAGAACAACAATGAACAACACACCAACAACCGTCAATCTAGATTTAGGCACTCTTCTCGACGCAGATCCCCTGATTCTTGCGGCAGAAACGGAAGATGATATTGGGTGCATCCTGCGTCTTCATCTCCAGGTCGAGCAGACGCTCGACTTCTATCTCAACAGAAAGCGCACGGCCGACATCGCTCCATTTGTCAGGAACCTCGCGACTTCAGCGGAAAGCTGTCTATTTCTGTCGCTTTGGGCTTGCTTATACCCTTTGCATTCGAATGGCGCACTCTCTTCGCCGCACTAAGTAGTGAGGAGATCGTACGGCTAAGAGTTGGCTGTGTACGTGAAGAAACATCGATAGGGCAACCAGGTACACAATGCCGGATGCTCGACGTTCCGGTTCACAAGACCGGAACTGCATTTACCAAACCGATTGACTCGGTCGTCGGAGAAGCAATATTGGCGTGGGAGCGAGTACGTCCCGTACAACCGGCTGCGCTCGAGGTCAAAACCGGAGAGCAGGTTGACTTCCACTTCTCGTATCGTGCAAGGGCGATACCACGCCAGTACCTGAACCGACATCTCATCCCCTTGCTTTGCCGGAGGGCAACATTCCTTGCGTGGATGCTCGCGGACAGATCAGCAGCCACAGGGGCACGCTCGACCATCGCGAGCCAGCTCTTTAACGCGCGGTAACCAATGTCCCTGTTCGAACTGCAAGCGTGGCTTGGTCATCGGTCGCCAGCAACGACCCAGCATTACGTCGCAATCACGCCCACAAAGCTGGCCAGAGCTCATTCTGAAGCACAGTACTTCCAGCGCAACCTTCGAATGATGGAGGTGCTCATTGACCGGCAGGCGATCGACGATCGGCACACGGACCAGCCGTGGAAGTACTATGACCTTGGTCACGGGCTGTACTCATATGAGTTCTTCGATCAATGTCCACACCGCATGGCGTGTGTGCGTCGCGACTTCTACGTTCCGAAGGAATCGTCCCAAGCCGACTTGCTCTCTTCGAAGACGGGCATGATCCGGATGTTGCAGGAAACTCCTCTCACTGATGACGAACGCGCTGCAATCGAGGGCGAGCAGGAAGCTGTCGATCGTCTGCTTCGGTACCTCGAGGGGTACCGACACCCGACCGGCGCACCGCCCCAAAGAGTAAGAAACAAAGGTAGAAAAAAACGCTCAATTCCATGCAACCTGAACGATTTTCTGCCGCTGCGAGCAATGACGATCGGTTTTTCATCGTCATTGCAATCCTGCGAATTTGAAAATCATCTAGCGGGCCTCCGACCGCCGCCCTACTGGGCGGCGGGGTTAAAGTGAGTTGGCGAAAGCGCTTTAACCAGATGGAGGCCGGTATGAAATATAGCGGCATTGACTTGCATTCGAACAACAGCGTGGTCACCGTGATTGACGAAGCTGACCGGGTATTGGCCGAGAAGCGCCTACCCAACGACCTGACCAAGATTCTGGCCTTCCTGGCCCCTTGGCAACCGGAGCTTGCAGGGGTCGTTGTCGAGTCAACGTTCAACTGGTACTGGATAGTGGACGGCCTGCAGGCCGCCGGCTTCATCGTGTACCTGGCCAACATCACGGCGATCAAGAAATACGACGGGCTCAAGCACAGCGGCGACGAGACGGATGCCCGCTACCTGGCCCATCTGCTGCGTCTCGGGATCCTGCCAACCGGCACAATTCTGCCGGCTGAGGCGCGCAGCGTGCGCGATCTTGCGAGGAAGCGCATGCAGCTCGTCCGCAGCCGAGTGAGCCACATTCTCGCCATCGAGAACATTTCGGCCCGACAGCATGGCACCCGCATTTCCAGCGCGCGGGTCCGCGACCTCACGAACGAGATGATCGACCAGATGGGGTTGCCCGCGGACGTTGCGCTGGCCATGCAGGCCAACCTCGCGGTCATCAAAACGCTCTCCGCGCAGATCGAGCTACTGGAGATGCGGCTTGCAGCAGAGGTCGGACCGCGCACCGACTACGCGCTGCTGAAGACCGTGCCTGGCATCGGACCGATCCTTGCCACCGTCATTCTGCTCGAGACTGGGCCCATCGAGCGCTTCGCCAGCGCAGGCAATTTCGCTTCCTACGCGCGCTGTGTTGACAGCCGGCACATGAGCAACGGCAAGAAGAAAGGTGAAGGCAACACCAAAAATGGTAACAAGTATCTGTCCTGGGCCTTCATCGAGGCCGCGAACTTCGCCCTGCGCTTTTCCACCGAGGCCAAGCGCTTCTATGAGCGCAAGAAGGCCAGAACGAACCCGACTCTCGCGCGCAAGGCGCTGGCGCACAAACTGGCGCGCGCCTGCTTTCACGTTCTGAAGGAGCGAAAACCCTTTGATATGACGCGCTGCTTCGCATGAAGCTTTCGACGGCGGCCGGCAAGCCCGGCACGGGAACTGGAGCTGCAGCCCTGAAATTTGAATGGGATGTCGTGCCCGCCGTCCCCCGATCTGCAGTTAAAGCGGACCGCCTGCAATGCGAGCCAGCCGCGGATTGGCGCCGACTCGTCGGCAGCCCTAAAAGTTGCAACCCCCTTGGACACATTGCGGTACCAACGTTCTTCTGGGGCGGTGCAGGCCGCCAGGGCGACAGGCAACTGTTATCGCTGATCGCTTGATCCTGATGGGTGTTTGGCGCGATCCGTCGCAGCCATCATTTGAAGAAACGGGCGCGCTCGGCTGTTGCATTCGGGCATTGAGAATCGGGAAAACGCCTGCCTTGGCAGTCGTGGGTATTGCTTTCTCGCTTGACACCGGGCCCGCTAATGGGTGTTTCCGTTATGCTATCGCCTTGCCTGCAGGGCCGGATATCGCACCCGTTTTCTCAAGCTGGTTGCGAACCGCATCGCACCAGACACCCATCGGGTTCAAGGACGCAGTGATGGAACTCACGCCTGCCCTGGCGGTTAGCCGCCCCAGAGAAACGTTGGTGCCGAACAAGGTCCAAGGGGATTTCGCAGAACCATGGCTGTTGCGTGCGCAACGCCAGTCAGGAATGGCTCGTTGTCTCGTCCATTATGGTGCCGCCATAATTTGGATAGCAAATACCAATCGACTCCATCAGCTGTCGAGAAGGGTCTTCGCGAGTTGCTTACCTCGCAGGTCCCGGCCTATTCGGCGATTTCCTGGCGGATGATGAGGAGAGCAGCCCCGTGCTGAACCGAAACTAAGCAACAATGCACCCATGCAATCAAGCGTTCATTGGTCACCTTACCTTATCCCGTTGAATTGCGTTGCAATATCTCCGAAATTGTCCGATGCGCGACAAATGTTGGACATTTGCAACAGGCAGTTCGGAATTGTGTTGTGTCTATATGACCGTCCGTCCGGCGCGAAAATTGCATCAGTCATTTCCGGAAGTCCATCTCACACGGAGGTGAAGATACGAGTCCCAAAGACGGACGATCTGACCAATGAGGCAGAACCTGAATCCCGCAGTGGCGAAGGTGCTCAAGCGCCTGCATTATCCACTTGACGTAATCCTTCTATGCCTGCGCTGGTACGTTGCCTATCGGCTGAGTCTGCGCCACCTCGAGCAGACCGCCAGAACAAATGCCTGAACAATGTTGTAGAGCAGGACTACCGTGCCATGAAGCGCCGCACTCGTCCTATGCTGGGATTCAAAGATTTTCGCTGTGCGCGCATCTTATGGTTGGCATTGAAGTCATGCATTGGCAGATGAAATGCATTCGCGGCACTCAATCATCTGCCGTTGAGCAACTGTATTCGCTGGCGAAATAAGCAATCCCGTGATATTGCGCTTTGCTATGACCGTTGCCATTATCGCGAAAAAATCCTTCAACTGACAATGCTGCTAGCAACATGAGCCAAGTGGCCGGAATAGTGACGGCGGTGCCGCAAGGACAGCGCAATGAGTCGCCCAGGCGCCGCCACCGCGCGAAAATGCGCCGACTGGCGCACTCGCCTGTGGTGCAATCCGGACGCTCCATCTACAACTCAGCGACGAATTGCATACCATCATTTAAACAGTGCCGCGGTTGTCACAACGGGGCAATTTTCAACAGCCAGTTAGGTCCTCGACGACCTCGCATCAAACTAGGAAGCAGTTCATGGATAGCAATGTAGTACCCACGTTCCTACGCGCTAAACTGAAGCGGGGACTGCTCGAGGTCAAAGTCGACGCCGCCACCTTGCCTGCGGCTAACCTGTTCGGTTTCGCGGAGCGCCGGAATCCAAAGCGGGCATTTCTCTTTGTATCCAAAGTTCTGGGACGCTACATACCGGCGCGCCCATCGATCATGGCTGCCAGTTTCGAGAGCCTCGTCAGCGAGATCCCAGCGAACCTGCCCGGCCCAGTGCTGGTAATCGGCGTGGCCGAAACCGCAGTTGGCCTCGGTGCCGGCGTGTACCGTGCTTATAGTGCAACGCGTTCCGATAGCGTGTACCTCACCAGTACCCGTCATCCTTTGGGTACCGACCTCTTTGCTCGATTCGAGGAAGAGCACAGTCATGCCAGCACCCACTTAATCCACCTGCCGGTCGATCCCGAGGTTCGTGATTTGATGCTTCAGGCCCGATCTTTAGTCCTGGTGGACGATGAGGCTTCTACCGGCAAGACCTTTCTCAACCTGCACCGCGCACTAATCGAAGCCGGCCTGAAGAAGATCGAGCGAGTGGTCACGTGCGTCCTGACGGACTGGTCTGCGGGTGCTGTGAGTAAGGCCATCGGAGAGTCGACCACCGCCGTATCCTTGTTGAGCGGGTCGTATCAGTTCCACGAAGATCAGTCCGCGCCCCTGCCGGATATGCCAGGCGTCGGTGCCGTTTCTATAGGCGAATGGCCTCTCTCACCCCGCAATGACTGGGGGCGCTTGGGCGTTCGCCGCGTGGAGGACACGCTCGCACCGGACATTCAAATCCGGCCCGGCGAGAACGTAGTCATAGTTGGTACCGGTGAGTTCGTCTGGCGTCCCTTCCTGCTGGCGGAGCGTGCGGAGCGAGCCGGGGCAGACGTCTACTTCAGCTCCACCACGAGATCCCCTCTGGCCCTGGGCCACGCGATCGAGCACGTGCTGTCGTTTCCTGACAACTATGGCCTCGGTATTCCCAACTTCCTCTACAACGTGAAGCCCGGTCAGTTCGACCGAGTTCTTATCTGCACGGAAACCCCGGCGCAAGCGCTCCCTGCAGAACTGGTTGATGTCCTGAATGCGGAGATAATTTTCGATGAGCAGTAACCGTCCGCTGATATTCGTCGATCTCGACGACACCCTGATCCAGACCGCAGGCAAGATGGAGGAGGCCACACCACGAATCATCGCCACTCTGGACGTGCATGGGCAGCCCAACGGGTACATGAACCCGGTCCAGAACTTCTTCATCAACTGGCTGCTGGCCTCAGCCGATGTCGTTCCGGTTACCGCACGCAGCGTGGAGGCCTACAACCGCGTCAAGCTTCCTTTCACCGAAGGCGCAATTTGCTCTCACGGTGGAGTGATACTCCGCCCTGACGGATCGCCTGACCAGACCTGGCACGGACAGATGGCCGCGTCGCTCCGGACCTTTCAAGACCGGCTGTCGACACTGAGCGAAGCCACCCTGCAAATCGGCAAAGAACTGGGCTACTCCGTGCGCAGTTGGGTAGTTGGAGAGAAAGGTCTGCGCCACTACGTCGTGACCAAGCACAACGAGTCCAACGACTCGGTGCTCACCGAGTTGCTGACCGAAGTTCAATCTCGACGCATGTTGGAATGCATGCACCCCCATGTTAACGGCAACAACCTCGCCTTCCTGCCTGAGGGTTTGGAAAAGCGCTTCGCCGTTCAAGAATGGTTGCGTCGCGACCGTGAGATCCACGGCGAGCGGCCAGTCCTAGGCTTCGGTGACAGCATCTCCGACCTGGGGTTCATGGACCACTGTCATATGTGGTCGACGCCGGCGCACAGTCAACTGGCGACCGTAGTGAAGGGGCTCATCAATGACTAATCTTCTCGCCACACTGAGCACCGTCGGCAGCGGCAGCTACGCCCCTGAAGATGTGCATTTCCTTTTGCAGCGCGTGCCGCTGAGCGTCACTAACGTTGACGAAAAGGAACTTCTGATCCAGACGAATCAGAAACATTACTCCGAGATGGTAAGCTTGGAGCAGGCTCCTACCGACGTGCACAAGCGCTTCCACACCCATGCCCTGGCGCAGAACGGCGCTCGTATGGCTTCCAATGTTCAGTCCCTGGCCTTGGCATTGAGTGCCGCTTACACCGGGCCGAGCATCGCCCTGGTTTCATTTGTTCGCGCAGGCGTACCCCTCGGCGTCCTGCTGCGCCGGGCACTCGTCGAAATGGGGCGCGATGCTCACCACTACGGCGTCAGCATCATTCGCGATCGCGGTATCGACACGGTGGCTCTGGAAGCCGTCATCCAGCTGCACGGTCCCGAAAAGATCGTCTTCGTGGATGGTTGGACCGGAAAAGGCGCAATCTCCGGTGAGCTCAAGCGCACCTTGGACGACGACAAGCGCTTCCCAGAAGATCCTCGCCTCGTTGTTCTGGCAGACCCCTGCGGCCGCGCTTGGCTAGCTGGCTCTGCAGAGGACTGGGTAATTCCGTCTGGCATCCTCGGCGCGACCGTGTCCGGCCTAGTATCCCGCACCATCTGGCCGACTCAAGGCGGGCTTCATGGTTGCGTGACATACGACCACCTGCCTAAGCATGATGTAACCCGAGAGTTCATCAATAAGATCGAGGCCGAACGCGGGGCGCTGGGCGAGGTTCATCCCGCAACTCCATGGACCAACGAACAGCGATTGGAACTCCAAGCGTCCGCTGATGACGCGGTGTCCTCGCTGGCAACTCGCTTCGACATCTCCAACTTGAATCGCGTGAAGCCGGGTATCGCTGAGGCAACCCGAGCGGTTCTGCGTCGTGTGCCTGATCACGTTCTGGTACGTGATCGCAACGACAGCGACGTGCAGTTGTTAATTCATCTCACTGACCGCGCGGGCGTGGCCGTAGAGGAAGCTGGCGCGGACCTGGGTCCGTATCGTGCCGCGACAATCATACGGTGTCCGATCTGATGGGCACCATTTCTCCGTTCGCCGTCTGGGCGACTCTGTACATGCCGACCCGCGGTGACATCCTGGACGTGGATTTCGGCACCAAGATCTCAGAATTGCGCTCACCTGTGGTGTGCCTGGAAGACGCGCGGCTTACCGCAGAAACTGGGAGCAACTCGATGCCCGCCTGTCACAACGCGACGCATGTAAGACGATGGTCGGCCTGCTTGAGCTCGCGGGCCTGCATGGCGCGCAGGCCGTACTGGCCGGGCAGCTTGATGCGATGCTGGAAACCGGCGAGCTTCCCGATCTCAAGGCGCTGCGTGACCGATACGCACCCCGTGAGGCGCAATGTCCCGATGTCGAGGTTCAGATGCCGCCCGTTGCCGTCTATCACGAACTGCTCGAAAAGGTGGCAGCGTCAACGCGCCCGCGCATGATGGTGGCCGCCTGGCCCTGATACTCAACGAGGTGCGTTTGCCAACGATCGGCAGGTTGTGGCCCGAGTTTGCTGAGCGCTCGGATAAGGAAGCCTAGCCGGCCGCACGCCTGCTCGGCGCACTGCTAGAGCACGAGCTGGCCGAACGCGCTAAGCGACGCATCGAGCGGCACCGTACCGAGTCGCATCTGGACCCGACCAAGACGCTCGCCGCCTTCGACTTCGGCGCCGTGCCGATGTTCTCAAAAGTGCATGTTACAGCGCTGGCCACCGGAGAGTCATGGCTGGAGAAAGGCGCCACGGTTCTCTTGTTCGCCCCGCCTGGGATCGGAAAAAGCCACGTGGGATCGGCTATCGGTCACGCATTGATCGACGTCGGCTACCGCGTGATGTTCACGCGTACCAGCGAGCTCGTTCAGAAGCTGCAGGCCGCGCGCCAAAGCCTGCAGTTACCTTCCGCGCTGGCCAAGCTCGATCGCTCCGATTTGATCATCCTCGACCTATGTGCAGGACCTCGTTATGTAGAGTCAACTGCCTGGACCCTCGGCCGATGGGATTTTGAGGCGGCGGAACTACACATAACTGGAACGAGCTATTGTGATTCCTCCGTTCACTTGAATGGGAGATTCACATGCTGGAATTTCTCTTTCCCCGCGATTGGCCGCTTTATGCTGCCGGCCCGCAAGGACCGCTAGTCCGCAAATTTTCGGCGTGGGTCGTCGAGCCCGGCTATACGCGCATTTGCGCACGGCACCACGTACGCCGTTTCCGTGAGGTTCTTGTCTATAACCATGTAGCGGCTGGCACCAGCCTACCGATTACTTCGACTGCGCTGTCCCGCTGGTTCGCACCGTGGTCGCACGACACCTTATACCTCGCCACGCAGCGAGCGGCAGAACGCTTTTTATGCGATCGAGGTCTCTTCGTTCCGGTGGCTAAACCGAGCCAGTTCGACTCGCTCATTTCGCAATACCGATCCCATCTCATTGATCTGCGCGGACTCGCTCCTGATACAGTCGAGCACCACCTGAGGACGGTTACCGGCGTCCTGTCGAGCGCCTGTTCGAAGCGCCGCCTTGAGCGCTTTGTCGACCAGACCAGCAAGCGTCTTCGCCGCCAGACTCTTCAGCATACGATTGCGCACCTGCGCGCCTTTCTGAGGTTCTGCGCCAATCAACGCTACACGAGGGATCGCCTTGATGTTATCGACACACCGCGTACCTATCGCGGAGAACTTCCACCACGGGCATTGGATTGGAAGACTGTAAGCAAGTTTCTGCATTCGATCGACCAATCGAGCGTTGAAGGTTGCCGTGATCATGCGATCCATCTACCTGATGGCCTACTATGGGTTGCGTCCAGCAGAAGTCGTCAGCTTGACGCTCGATTCGATAGACTAGGAGAACGATATCCTGCGGGTGGACCAGTGCAAGACACGGTCGGTATTAGTAATGCCGCTCACTGGCCGAACGCGACATGTGCTCGATCGCTATCTACGCCGTCGACCACCCCTGACGAGCACACACCAGCTATTCCTGAGAGTGCGGTGCCCGGCCGGTCCGATCAAGGCAGTAACGATCGAACACATCTATGCCAAGCGTGCACGCCTCAGTGGCCTGCCCATTCTACAGACCAGTCCCTACTGCCTGAGGCATAGCTTCGCCATGCGCTTGCTCGAGCGAGGTGTCGGAGTAAAGATGATCGGCGATCTGCTCGGTCACCGCTCCCTCGAGAGCACGTGTGTCTATCTTCGCCTGCATGTGGAGGCGCTGCGCCAGGTTGCCCTACCGGTACCTGGATGTGGTCGCGTCTCAATGAAGGGGGCATCATGAAGCACCAACTCGGCTCAACCGCACTTGATCCGCTCATCAGTCGATACCTTGCGCACCGCCGAGCGCTAGGGCGTCAGTACAGCGAACAGGAGCGCACCTTGCATTCAATGAGGGACTTCATCGTCCGAGCTGGTGAATCGGACCCGAACAACACGCTGTTCGAATCGTGGTGCAAGACCTTAAATTCCCTCACCTCGAAGGTGCGTCGGGCCCGCGAGGTTGCCGTGCGCAATTTCTGCCTCTACCGGCAAAGTACCGAGCCCCGGTGTTTCGTGCCGGGCATCAACCGGTTTGCGCGCCCGCAACCACATGCCGCACCAATTATCCTGACTCCCGCGCAGGTTGGTCGGGTACTCGAACTTGCAGACACGCGTCAGGCCGCGGCGACATCGCCACTAAGAGCCCTTAACAAAATGAATGAGGGGGCTGTTAACCCTCGATGGATGCTGTTAACCTTTTCATTGTTTCGACGACGAAAAGGATATGGCCAAACCGATACTCGACGACGAACTTTGGGCACTCATCGAACCGTTGCTGCCCCCTCCCAAACTACGACGAACCCGTTATCCGGGGCGCAAGCCGCTCGACAATCGTGCGGTGCTCACCGGCATTCTCTTCGTCTTACAGACAGGCCTGCGTTGGGACCTGCTACCTCGCGAGATGGGTTGTGGCAGCGGCATGAGTTGCTGGCGTCGCCTACGTGACTGGCAAGCCGCTGGCGTCTGGGAGCAGTTGCACGAGGTTCTGCTTGCGCGATTGCGCGCAGCCGACCAAATCGACTGGTCTCGCGTCATCGTCGATTCCTCTTCAGTGCGTGCTGTGGGCTCAGGTCAAAAACAGGACCGAATCCCACAGACCGCGCGCGACCCGGTTCAAAGCACCATCTCATCACCGAAGCGCAGGGCATCCCGCTCGCGGTGATTCTGACCGGCGCCAACCGCAACGACGTCACTCAACTTCAAGCGCTGGTCGAGGCAATTCCGCCAATCCGCGGCAAGCGTGGCAAACCACTCTCAAAGCCTCGGGGAGTTCAGGGCGATAGAGGCTACGACCACGACAAATATCGACGTCCACTGCATGCCGCCGGCATTGCAACCGAAATCGCTCGACGTGGTCAGCCACATGGTAGCGGGCTAGGCAAGACACGCTGGGTTGTGGAGCGGACCATCTCCTGGCTTCACAACTTCCGCCGACTGCGCATCCGCTTCGAACAGCTCGCTTTCATCCCCGAGGCTTTCCTCAGAATCGCCTGCTGCATCATATGCTGGCGACACCTGAAAAGTCATTCTGTTAACGCCTCTAAGGCCGTATGTCCTCCGCCTGGCGCTTGTGCTGCTGTACACCGCCGGGCTGAGGCGAAGGGAGTTGCTACGGCTAACGTTGGCCGATTTAGACTCGCACGCTGGAGTCCTGCACATATCCGCTTAATGCAACCACAGCACTGTTGTCAATAATCGCGGCGACAAGCACACCCGCTTCGGGGTGTACTACCTGCTTCGCAAGCGTCTGGTCGCCGCCGGAGCGACCGTACCTACCCTCCGGGAGAAACGCATCCACCCTCATTCTCTGAGGCATACGACAGCGCTCTCCTTGTTAAAGTCAGGTGTAGACTTCCCAACGATTAGCCAGTGGCTTGGTCACGCGAGTCTCGATACAACGATGCGCTATGCGCAATCAGATATCGACATGAAGCGCCAGGCACTCCTTCAAGTGTTTCCGGACATATTGACGAAGGTATCGGCCGACCGAGGAACATTCGGACGCTTGCCGATTATCGACTGGTTGAAGCGGCTCTGATACTTATGTGGTGTTCGAATCACGGCTGCCGACTATCACTATGCCTTGACCCACCGGACTCCACATAACGGTGCACTACACATAGATCGAGTAACGTTATGCAAAACGTTACTGGACGACCTGTCGTATGCTCGCAAGGATCAGGCCGAGGCCAGCGTTCTGTTCGAACGGATTGCAGAGAGGTATGAGCGAAAAATTCTTCCGATAACTGCAAACGAAACATTCTCGGACTGGAATGACGTGTTCCCCGACCCCGGCATGACATCGCCGCCATCGACCGGCTTGGGCATCACTCGACGACCTTTGAACTCAACGTCGAAAGCTACCGCCGCCGCAAGGCCTGCGACAAACAAAATGCACTGCGGCGTCAATTGCACGACGACAACCCTGCCAATCCGTTCAGCGCCCAGTTGCCTGACCACGACAACGTTGCGCAGTAACGATGTGCGTCAACTACACGATCACGCAACGACAACTACGAAGGAGAAACGTCAAATATGAGCTGATATCGAACGACAACTACCCCGTTGACCGGCCAAAATAGTTGTCGCTGACCGGCCGTGCTGCTTGATGCTCTCTAACGCAAGGAATCCAGTACACCTGTCGCGGGACGTTGAGGGCTTCGAGCTGGAGTGTGAAGAATTGAACAAATAGGCGCACGCCTTGGAAACGAACTGCTCGCGACGGGTGCCCAGCCGGTCCAGCAGCGCGGATTGAGCAGCCGTAGGGCGCTGAGCATGCGCTGGCGGCACTCGGCCGGTTCAAAATGGTCTTTCGGGCGCGCCTGTCGATGGCGGCTTAATTCCAGGCTCGGGTGCCGTGAAATACGCATTGATGGCCCGCGCTTCGCGAATCCATGCCATGCTGCGCGGCAACGCCGTGCGGAAAATTCAAGATGTGCTAACCTCCACGAGGTCGAGGTTTTGGCCCACCTTGACCGGCGGGTCTTTTCCCAGATACAGGCATCAATGAAAAATGCAGCGACCATGAAAGACAAACCGTATTTAAAGCATCCTTCGCAGCACGTCGTTACGCGAGATCAGTTGGTGCTTGATTACCGCTGCCACGTGCAACATGACCAGTCCAACCAGCAGTGCGCAACTTGCGCGATGCACCGCGAACAATTCGTCGGTTAGCGGGCCTTTCTGGAACGGAGTATGGATTTCAACCAGTCCGAAAAACGGATAGCCATTCGGCACCATCAGGAAGCCACTCGCCAGCACTGCAAAGATCATGACGTAAATCAAGACATGTACTACGCGTGCCAGTAGTTGCTGTTCGACGGACACATCGGGCAGCGCAGGTGGCGCGATTCTGACCAGCTTCCAACCCACCCTCAGCGGAAAAAGCACAATCAGAACCGTTGCTATCGACATGTTCAGTCGCGACAGGAAATCATGCACAGGTCCATTGGCGACCCGGGTGAGCGAGTAACCCGCTACACTGGCGTAAATAATCCAGACAGCAAATGTCCAATGGAAAAATCGCGCGATACCGTCGTAGCGGCCCCGCTCGGTCCCGGCCGCCAGTTCTGACGAGTCGCGCAGGCCAGATTGGCCGTCTTGCGGGATCGCGGTTAGCGGCTCACCGGCACGCGAACTGGATCGCTTTGCCGCTCGTGACATCCGGTTCATAACCTCTTCCCGTCCGAAGTCGTTAGGCTGTATCGGGACGCCGCCACGCGTTCCGCCCTTTGCTGATTCAATGCCGGGGTCGGGCGGGTTCTGTCGCAGTAAGACCGAGAGGCCGTCCAAGACCGGTATGGTATGGATTTCCTTATCCAACCAGCTAACATACTGCTGTGCGGGAGTTTGCACCAACGCCGCCATCGTTCAATTTCCCTTGACGATCATGTGTATGACTTGGATGCCACCCAGGAGAATGCGGACGCAACGAAATTCTTAAACCCGAGCATCGGGCGGGTCCCGCGCTTGATCGCGCGGTGGTCCTGCTCGACGATGTTATTCAGATACTCCGACTGACGGATACTGATCGGCGTCTCCCGCCCGGCGTTGATAGCCTCAAACGCAGCGAGATTTGCCCCACTCTTGTCGTTCGGTCTCCGCCTCGGGTGCGCCGTTGCGCTCGATCGATTTTTCAAAGTGGCGCTTCGCGGCAGCCGTGTCAGAAATCGATCGCGTCTCCCGCTTTGTCCACGGCCCGGTACAAGTACTTCCACTGTCCTTTGACCTTGATATAAGTCTCATCCACGCGCCAACTCCTGACGACTTCGCGCTTGCGACGCCAAATGGCTTTTCCCGAACGGGCAGCAACTTGATCGCCCACCGGTGCACGGTTGAATGATCGACATCGGTGCCGCACTCAGCCATCATCTTTTCCAGATTTCGCAGGCTCAGTCCATAGGCCACATACGAGGGCACGCACATCAGCAGCATGACATCGAGCGGATGATGCAGTCGCTTCAGAACCTTCGCAACTTCTGGGGCAAGGGCCGTTCGTGGCGTCAGTGCCTTCTTATTCATCGGGTCAGTACCAGTTCGTCAGACGCGCATTCTAGCGTTCCGGCACTAACGCGACACAACCATATTCGCGTCGACAACGCCAATTGCGTTCAGGCAGGTCATGAAAATTTGCATTCGTGACGCCCAGTACATCGCCGAACGCACTATGCGGCATTTCCATGTCGACTAAAAAATCGATTGTTTGGATAGCACAGATCCACGTAACGAATGCATGCGTGCGAGAAATATGCGCGCTGATGGCTTCGCCAAACCAGCTTTCAGCCGGTAGCTTCAGCAATGTCACGTTGCTGACAGCAGCGTCGGGTGACAACTTGCAATGCAAAATACCGAACTGCTTTTATCACGGCGATCGCTTCTCCGCGACGGTAGGGTGCAATTTCGGTGCGCTGGCCTGTTACGCTCGGGATTTTGACGAGCACGAGCCAATGCGTAAGCTAAAAGACATTGACGGATTGCTCAACGGGCGCCACTTCGCTCGCGAAGTTATTGTCCTCTGTGTGCGCTGGTACCTGCGTTACAATCTCAGACTTCGGGACCTCGCTGAAATGATTGCCGAGCGTGTCTGTCGATGTCGCACACGACGATCATGCGCTGGGCCCAGCGCTTCACGCCGGAATTCGTCAAACGCTGGAATCGGCTGGCCTTGAAAGCCGGTCAGTCGATCGACGAGACCTATGTGAAGATCCCTGCCAAATGTGTCTATCTTTACCGCGGCTTGACCGGGTGGGAAAACGGTCGACTTTGACTCCCGCCAAGCGAAATGTGGCTGCGGCCCAGGCGTTCTTTGCGAAGACGATCAGAAGTCAGGGGCGCCCTCGGGCTACGATCACGCTGGACGGTTAGGCGTCTCACCGCGCGGTGTGCGAAATGAATGCCGATGGGACCTTGCCTAAAGACGCGACGTTGCGGTCCTTGAGATACTTGAATGATCTGATCGAGCAAGACCGGCGCAATATCAAGTCCAGGGTCAACGCGATGCTCGGCTTCAAATGCTTCAGAAACGCGACCGTCACGATCTCGGGCATCGAGTTGATGCATCGCATTCGGAAGGCGCAATTTGACCTTACGAACCTGCGCCTCGAAGATACAAATGCGCCCGCTATTTGGAAGGCAGTTCTTTCTGCTCAATGAGGTCGCCGCAAACACGCTGCTTCTCGCTGCTATTAAAATTGCACCAAAGCCGGAGTGTAAGGCCAACGCGCCTCAGGCGTCCGCGATCGAGCCGCGCGACACGCAGCTTTAATCGGCGACCGCCCGGCGTCGGACCACGGTGCTGCGGATCGAGAGCACTCGTCACAGGGTTCGCCAAAAATCGCTGCCGCAGCCGATAGGCAGTTGTCCGGACGTCAAGCAACTGTCCAGCGCGCTTAGACTGAACTCGAGTCAGCGGCCCCCTCCGAGCGGTCGCAACACCTAGCACCGCCGCCACCTTCGCGGCACGGCTGTCTATCTCGTCAGAGGACGCCATGGTGCCCCCTCGCCCGCGCTCTTGATCGCGCTAGCTGAATTAGGGGGAGCGGACGAGGCCGGCGGGAGTCGACGGCAACGACTACACTGGACCGTTGAGCGGCGCTGGGGAGACGGTCATGGAACTACATTGGAAAATCTATCTGGAGCGGCCGGGAAAGGGAGAAAGGGGCACTGTCGGTATACCGGCAGTTACGACGCCGTGAAGCGGATGCTGCGCCGGCTTGCGGCAGAACGCGTCGTCAAGGCAACGACGACCCTCGAATTCGCGCCCGCCGAAGCCACCCAGGTTGATTTCGGCGCCGGCCCCGTGCTCACGCACGAGTCCGGCATCCCGCTCAAAGACGTGGATCTTCGTCATGACCCTGTGCTCGTCCCGGTATCAGTATGCCGAGGTTGTGCTTGACCAGACCGTCGAGACGTGGCTGGCCTGTCATCGCCGCGCCTTCGAATGGTTCAGGGGTTGTCCTTCCCGGGTGACGATAGACAACGCCAAGTGCGCGATCATCCGGCACTGCATGCATAGCCCCGAAGTCCAGCGTTCCTACGCGGGGGTCGCCGAAACGTATGGTTTCCGCATCGAACCATGTCCGCCGCACGACCCAGCCAAGAAGGGAATCGTTGAATCCGGGGTCAAGTACGCCAAGAATTCCTTCGTACAACTACGCGAGTTCCGCGATCCGGCCGACGCGAACCGTCAGTTGCGCGAGCGGATCCTGCAGCAGGCCGGCGTGCGCGATCACGGCACCACGCACGAGCGGCCGCTCACGCGCTTTGCGATCGAGCGGCCGCTGCCCACGCGCCTGCCCGATGTGCCGCCAGTACTGGCCGTGTGGTCCGAGGTCAAGGTGTATACGGACGGCCACGTTGTCTACAAGAAGGCGCTGTACTCAGTGCCCTTCACGCTGGTCGGCAAGCAGCTATGGCTCGAGGCCACCGACACGGTCGTGCATGCGTTCCACCGGCACGAGCTCGTCGCAACCCATCCACGGCTACGCAAACCGGGGGACCGCCACACCGTGCGCGATCACCAGCCGCCCGAGGCACAGGCCTGGCTCGAGCACGATCCCCAGTGGTGCCTCGCGCGCGCGAAGGACATCGGGCCAGCCCGCCACGCCGTCATCCTCGCGATGTTCAACAACACGGTGCTGGAAAACCTGCGCGGCGCAAAGGGCATCGTGCGCCTACGGCGAGAAGGTTGGCGATGAGCGCCTGAACGCCGCATGCGAGCGTGCGCTCGCGTTCTCCGGTCCCCAGTATCGCACCATCAAGACGATCCTCGACAAGGGGCTCGACAGCGAGGCTGCGGCGCCATCTACCGCAACGGCGCCCACCGATACCAACCTGAATGGTGGCCGATTCGGCCGCGACCTTCAATCCCTTCTGATCCATTAAGCCAGCCATGAATCCGAGTCCCGAACTGAACCCCATCCTCAAGCAGCTGCGCCTCTCGGGCATCCTTGACTCGCTCGAGCAGCGCAACCGCGAAGCCATTGACGGGCAGCTTGCCTACACCGAGTTCCACGCAATGCTGCTGCATGACGAGATCGCTCGACGCGACACGAAGAAGTTGGGCGTGCGGCTTGCCCGTGCCGGCTTCGCAATGGGCAAGACGCTCGAGACGTTCAACTTCGATCTGGGGCCCAAGCTCAACCGAGCCTATATCCACGATCTCGCTACCGGTCGCTCCATCGACGAGAAGGTCTGTGTCTTGCTGGTCGGCGGAACAGGCGTCGGCAAGTCACACACCTGGCGCAGGCATTGGGCCACTGCGCGGCCCGGCAAGGGCGTGACGTGTTGTTCATCTCACAGACTGATCTGCTCAAGAAACTGCACGCAGCTCGCGCCACAGACCTGGACGAGCGCAAGTTCCAGCAGTTCGTACGTGTGCCGCTGCTCATCATCGACGACTTCGCAGTCAAACCGCTGCACCCACCCCACGACGAAGACTTCCACGACCTGATCGCCGCCAGGTACGAGCGAGCGGCTTTGACCGTCACGTCAAATTTAGATCTGAGTGAATGGGGCGACGCGTTCCCCGACAACCGCATTCTGGGCGCCGTGATGTGGACCGGCTACAACACGGTGCCTATCGCGTCGTAATCGAGGGAGAGAGCTTCCGCAAGCCCAAACCGATGCCGGCGAGCAGTGAAAACGCGGTTGCCAAATCGGGCAAAAAACGGCATTCTTGAAGCCGTTCGAATCTGCGCTTTACCCCCGCTTCCGCTGGCTCCATTACGCCGCCCATCCCCGGCTCGATTACGCCGCCCCGTGACAGCGAGCACCGGACGCCGACATTAGCGATTTGCTGCCGTTCAACTACGCGAAACGGCAAGCCGAAACGAGCGCGAACTGATCGGCCAATTGCGCGCCACCCATGAAGTCGGCGCGCAATACCCGAGTGCAGTCGTGGACATCGTCGGTCATGCCCGGCCGCCGCGATGCGGCCACGCTCGCCTCTCGGTTGCGAACGATTATCCATCGGGTGTGGTGAATTTAGCGCTTACGGTTATCCCGCGTCGCCATCCCTCCAGCTTACTGCTCGGAATTCGTGCTCGGAATTCGCGCTCGGGCAGGCGTGGAGTCAGCGTTCGGTTTGGCGTGGAATACGCCCTCATGGCCCATGGCAGGAGGTGCGATATGACTGCCGTCCAAGATTTTTTATGATCCTGGCGGGCGCGGCCACAATGGCTGAAAGTGAGCAGGCGTATGGAGGATATGCACAAGCCGGCCTTGCTGACCAAGAACCTGATGCGCTGTGACCCGCCCACTCTGATCGACCTCAATGGTCTGGATGCGTATGTCAAGGCTGCGCGCGAGCCTGTCCCCGGCCGCGTAGATGTCGATGAAGTCATGCTCATCGGCCAGGCCATCCGCGATCAGCCTGCTTCGCAATGCCTGCGCCTGCGCCTCGAGTTCCCTCGTCTGCTCCGTTTCCACCCCGGGCTGTCGCCTGATGTTGCGCACGAACTGAAGAACTGTATCCAGCAGGCAGTTGTTTCCCACCCCGCTGGCCGCCCCCTTCTCCGCGCTCGATTGCGCCAGAAACTCGTCAAGACTGCCATAGCTGCGAGCAAACTCGAACTGCTGCAGGACGGGCGCCTAGGCCGGCGCGGCACCCGCCAGGGGGCGGGGAGGCGGCTGGGCACGTGCGGCGCGCGCAGGGGGGCGCGGGGCCCAGCTACTGCGAAGCGCGTGGCCGGGATCCAGGGCCCGGGGGCGCTACCGCAGGCGCGCTTCGCGTGGCGTTGTGCGGCCCGGACGGTGCGGCGTGCCGTTGTAGCTCGCGATCGCGTATTCGACCAGTTCCTCGAGCTCGTCGAGGGAAACATACAAACGCAGGCTACCCTTCGGATCAGCCAGCGCCCACCGCAGATCGCGCGGATGCGAGCCGGTGTAGCCTGGCAGGCGCGACGACAGGCGGCTTGCGACGGTCTCGAAAAACGCTCGATGTAGGGTCGCTCGTCCGGGCTGTGGCGCGGCCCCGCATCGACAAGGCACCCAACGAATTCACAAAATGCCCTGATCGTGTCGTCGGCCAGGTTCGCTTTTGCGTTGTCGAGCTTCATACGTTCCCACACGGCATACGCGAGCTCCGGCATACGCTGCGACGCGAAACCCTCTTGCGCACCGTAGCCGAGTCCGGCGATCGTAAAGTCCTTCACGCGACGAGGCTTAAGCGCGTTTTCGATGGTCTTGATGACATCGTAGCGGCTGTACTCGCTCGCCAGCACGATGTGATAGCCCAGCACGACGCGCGTGCACACGTCGATGATCACCAGCAGCCAGACACGTTCCATTTCGAATTCGTGTTCAAATCCCAGCGGATCGCGCACCACGATCTTGGGGCGGATATCGAGCCGGTGGCCGTCGAATTCGACGACCTGACAGGGACGAGTCGCCGGCACCTTCACGTCGTCATCAAAGCGCGGCACCCCTTCAGGTGCGATGCACCGGCGGCGCGCGCGGCTGTACCGAAACTGCGCAGCATTTCCGCCTTCAGCCGGCACGACAGGGAACGGATCGCATGCCCCGCGATGTTGAACGGATAATCCGCTGCAGTCAGGCCCACCGAGCGGCACTGGCGCAGGAACTCGTCATGCATCGCCTGCAGGCACGCGAAGACGCGTGCGCAGGTGTTACGGTCGGGATTCGAAGTTTAGGAGGCGAAGTGACGAATTTAATGCGGACTTATGCGAATTGACGCTTTTATTACGATTCAAAGGTAAATAAACCCGTCACGAGGGGCGCGCTTTGGCTCTTGATTACAGGGAACGGGTAGTGTCAAATTTATTGTGTCCTACGTCGAGCGTGCCACGTATGTCGACCTGCTCGATAAAGATGCGAAGCAGATCGGTTTCCGCGGCAGGGCGGCTCGTGACCCCATTGATCACCACGACGCCGCCACGTTTGACAGCCCTCAGGCTGTCCGCCCAGGTCACGGCCCCGATGTTGTCACGACTGCATCAGCGCGGCGCGGCAACTGATCGGCGTGGCGGAATATCCGGTTGGCGCCGAGGCGCTCGGCGATCGCGGCACCCTCGTCATTGTGCGACGTGGCCACGAAGCCGGCAGCACAATCCATCTGAATGAGCGCAGTCGACATGCCGCCCGAAGCGCCTTGCACCAGCAAGGACGGCGGACGCTGCGCTCATACTCCGCCGTTGACCGGGGCACTCTCGCGCACTTTTATCAGGTATCACATAAGAGTCAACGTGCCACGAGGGCTGGCTCTCGCAGGAACGGTGTACGTCAGCCAGAAGCCTGGCGTCGATGCGAGCCGGCCGATGGATAGCTTGACGTCGATCCAGGTCTGTCACAAATCGGGAAACAGGGCAACCACCACCGCGTGCCAAGTCAAATTCTGGATGCTGGAAGACGTCGTGCTTCCCAAACCTAGTGCCCCTTCTTCCATCGCACTCGGGAGACCTGTCATGCAAACCGGACTCACCACTGGTTTTTCCCACGTCAAGCCGCAGGACACGTCACTCATGCGCGGTGGGCTGCGCGATTTCTTTGTCTATCGTGATCTGGAAATCGTCGGGGCACAAGGTGGTCGCGCAACATTAGGGCAAATCTTGCGCCAAAGTCGGGCGCGGGCTGGCACCCGCATGAAGCAGATTTTCATATCGTCAGCGTGCTCTGAGTCGGGGCGAGCTTCGTGTACGCCGACAAGGAAACGCTCGTCGAAGCGGGTGATTGCGTGCATCAGGCGCCGTCCGTTTCGAACACGCGCCTGACATGGAGTACATCGAAATCGTGAGCCCTGCCGAATTTAAATCGGTAGACGCGGAAGCGCCGTGCCGGCGCCCAAGTAAGTATAAAGCGGCAGCAAGCGACACCCTGACGCATGCACAAGCTTGCCGCTGCACGTACAGTTGATATGTCCGCCGATTACTGTGGCGGGTCACGAAGCCACGAACACGACCGGAGAAATTCATGCGCATCACGCTCCATCTCAGCACCTTCGACCGCCTTGACCCGAATGCCTATGCGATCCTTTGGCTCGACAACGACACCCACAAGTGGTCGCGCGAAGGTCATGCCGGTCTCCAATTCCCCGACTGGGGAAAGCTGCGGGTCGATGCTCGCGGCACGCTGGTGTGCGACCAGCAGAATGCGCGCCCCCTGTTCATCCTCGACGGTCTCGCCGTGGAAGCCCAAACTGGCCCGTTCGAGGGGGAATCAGGCGAGGCACTCTGGTGCTGCACTGAATGCGAAAGCGGATCGGTCGTTGCAGGGCACTGGCATGTGCAGTGCGTCGACAAGGACACCGTGCTTGCCGAGCACAGCGTGTTTGCTGGGGACGAGGTCTGACCTCGGACGCGCCTTCGCCTCGTTGCATGCGAATCTTCGGTGAATCCCTGAAAGCCCGTGTCAGCGGGCTCGAACTATTCCAGTTCCGGAATGATGCGTCTGGTTAGGGACGAAGGATGCCGACGTCCAAATCGACCAACCGCTGCCGATGACACGAACTGGCTTTTCGAGCATCGTGCTCAACAACGGCCTCACCCCGGCGCAAGCTGGGTATTCGTACTTTTGGCGCAATTTCTGGCGATCTGATCGAAAAACCTTAAATACCACCACCTTGCACTCCTTCGGCTAGTCAGCAAAGCCTTGTAGCGTGGGGCTCTGAGGAACGCAAACGCCAAAAATTGCACCAAAGATCGTGTCAGAGTGCAAGTCCTGCCGGCACAATTCTTTTACCCTCATCCCTGACCGACGGAGATACGACCACGTTTAAAGCTCCCACACGCCCACTTAGACGACCCCTGCATCGCTTGCAACGGGAGCCACACTCTGGTCAGCGGCCCTACGCTGCCAAACGACTTTTGCAATCGAGATATCGCTATACACCGCCCCCTTGAGCGCTCCGTTTGCGGAATTAAGGGTCGCCTCCGTACGCTTGCCGCCGGCGAGGAATCTGTACGGGGCGTCTTCACCGAGACCTGCGAGCTGTCCTTTGATGCCTGCCAAGCGCGCCGTCTTGCGATTTGACTCGTAGAAGCTCGTCTTCCTATCGATTACTCGCAAGAGGTGTCGAATGGCAAGCGACTTGGGTCGCCGCGTCCCTGCACCGATTTCAGCTGATCGGTACTGACCTTAAACCTCGGAAACTTCATTTCCACTCCCGTACGATACTCGGCCGCTTCATCAGCCCAAATTTTCGGCAGATCAATGTCGGGATCCAGTGTTCTGTCCCAGAAATAATTTTGCATAGCCGAGCCACTTTCTGGAATTGAATCGGCGGTCGCGGTCCACACGAACGGCTGGCCGTGTTGGTTGTACTGCTCGATATATCGCTCGCTGGTGATGAGTTGCCGCACGTTCTTGAACGACCCTCGACGGATCGCCTGCTGTGTAATCAGGCCAAACCAGCGTTCAACCTGATTCAGCCAGCTTGAGTAAGTCGGCGTGAAGTGCATGTGGTAACGCGTATGCTTGGCCAGCCACGCCCAGACCTTGGGATGCTTGTGTGTCGCATAGTTGTCGACGATCAGATGCACATCGAGATCGGCAGGCACCGCCTGATCCACATGCCTGAGAAACGCCAGGAATTCCTGATGTCGGTGGCGCGGCTTACATTGCGCAATAACTTCACCCGTTGCCGTATTGAGCGTGGCGAACAACGACAGATATCGGGCCACCGAACTCTTCGAAATCCCTGTCTGCGCAGCAGCGGAGCGCACGCTCCAGTGCGTTGCCCCATCCGGCTTCTCATGCAGCATCCTCGCAAGCAATTCCGCGACTGCTTCATCATCATGCGTGCGAGGCCGGCCTGGACGGGCTTCATCATGCAGACCGGCAAGTCCGTGGGCAACAAAGCGCTTCTTCCAGTGCGTAATTGCAGGCGGTGTTACTTCGCACTGCGTCGCAATTTCTTGACCGGCATGACCGTCAGCGGCCATCAAGATAATCTTTGCCCGGCGCACGAGAGAGTGAGGCAGCGAACGCGAGCGGCTCATTGAGAGCAATTGCTCTCGGCTCCAACTCCGACACGACAAGCTCGATTCCTTTGCGTCCCATGATCGCCCCCAACTCACCGTGATTCGATCATAGAACAATCTGAATTTACGTAAAGTTATTTTTGGGACAGAACACTAGCAGGCTGTTGAAATACCTCCCGCATACGTCATCCGGGCGGGAGGGGTAAACGTTGAAACAAAGATTCGGACAACACTGAGACTGAAGCGATGCGCGGAGCGGACGGCTATACCGAGTCGATGT